>CALFOS010000001.1 GCA_937919725.1 uncultured Fluviicola sp.
AGCTTTCGTGGTGAAAACATCCAAATTGACTACCAAATTACCCTTCGTGTCTTCCAAAACCACCGGTCGAATTCGGTCCACCGCTTTTTCTTGTGAAGCCCATGGATCTTTAGTGATGTGAGGATCGCCCATGAAATAGAGTTGAGAAACCAACTCATTCGAAGTTGGCGAAGTGATTCTAAAATGAATGTGCGCTGGCCGGTACAATTTTCCGTTCAAGTATTTCCCTGGCAAAATTGTGTTAAACGAATATTCCCCCGTTTTGCTCGTAGTTTGAAGTCCGCGGTGCAGATAATCGGCAGTGTCGTTGTCATATTCGCCCTCGGTGTTGCAATGCCAAATTTCTACAAGCGCGTTTTCCAAGGGAGTAATACAATCTTCGGCTAAAATTCGTCCTTTCACTTGCACGTTCGCGCCTTCCAATCCCGTGAATGTTAAATCAGTTCGCACGGGCGCATTGGCTCGGTAAAATGGTCCCAAAATGTCGTTCGTCGTCGCACATTGACCCAATAATCCTCCTTCTACGTCTGTTTCTCCTTCACCCCCAGAGGCAGCGGAGCTAATTTTACCTGATTCACCGTCAATTTTAATCGAAGCACACGCCGAGATCGAAAACGCTGCCAATCCCGCGGTCACTAAAAACTTCTTTCTGTCCATCTTTCTGATTCTATGAAAACAAAATACGTATTTATTTTCAGTAGGCTTTTGTTTGATCTTGGTTCAAAGTCGATCAATTACCCATTCATTTTTCGCAAGGTGATCACGAGTGCTTCAATCACACATGCCATTCGTTCGAAATCGATTGTGTCGATTGTGTCGGTCGCTCTGTGGTAATTCTTGTTCCTGAAGAATGCGGTATCAGTTAGCATGAGTGCATCTGCTCCTAAGCTCCAGTAGTTTCGGTGATCTGAAAAGTCGATGCCTGCCAGCTGCTGAGGTCCAGTAAATTTTTTCGTTTTGACGCGCTTGGTTCGTGTGTACTTCCCTGAAAAGTCGCGTGTAAACGGACCCGTGTTTATTTTTCGAACGATGGTAATGTAATCGCCTACGCTGCCATAAAATAATTTCAAAATGCGAAGTGGATATCCCTGTGATTTCTTTTCGTCGGAAAAATAGCCAATCATTTCGAGGGAAATCATTCCGTAGATTTCAATTCCGCGAGCGGCGAGCGATTGTGCATGAACGTAACTTCCCATGTATTCTGTCCGGAAATAAGGCGGTTCTTCCAAGGTATATGCTACAAATTCGAAGCAATAATTCCCAAGTGTGTCGTTTTTCAGCTGCGCGATGGCTTGGAGCAATCCAACCACCCCTGTTCCATTGTCGTCGGCTCCGGGGAGCTCATTGCACACGTCATAATGTGCTCCAACCACGATCCTAGGCTTCGTCGTATCGCCAATCAGGCCAACAACATTAAAATATTCTTTATTTTCAACGATAAATGTTTGGTGGTAAACGTGGGTTGTATGTTTTTTGAATTCATTTTCGATGTAGCGTCCAACGGCAGTTAAGGTTGCTGTGTCGTTGTAAGATCGATGTCCTTCCCGGTTAACGATTGTGTCGAGTTGTTCACGAATTTCTATTCGCGAAGTCTGAGCGATCAAGCTGTTTGACATCAAACTCAAAAAAGCAATAAATAGGAATTTTTTCATACAATCACTGAGAGCACACTTTATAATCAAGCCGAATTAAAACCGCTTCTCGCTCCGAAATTAATCGTAATTTTATCTTTTAACAGACTCTTTATGACTAAAACATTACTTCTCTCCGCTTCTCTTCTCATTTCAGGATTCATTTCAGCCCAAGAAAATTCGGATAAAACGTGTGCAAAGCGCGACATTTCTGTCCCACAATTGAAAAGTGCTTCGCTTTCGGTGGCTCAAATTGCCGAAACAGAACACTACGATGTGCATTATTATGCGCTCGATTTAGCGATGACGAACCTCAATACAAGTATTTCTGGAACTGGAGAAATCCACGGAACAGCCCGCGAAAACTTGGATTCCGTTTTGTTCGAATTATTCGATACGTACACTATTTCTCAGATCCGATTGAACGGTGTGCCAACACTTTATTCGCGTGTAGGAAGTGCGATCAAAGTTCCCGTAAACATTACAACTGGAGTAAATTTCGCCATTGCGATCGACTACAACGGTACGCCTCCAACGGGAGCAACTACTCCATTTGGCGGATCAGGAATGAGCAACGCGTCTTCTCCAACATGGGGAAATCAAGTTACATGGTCGCTTTCTGAACCATTTTCGGCATACGAATGGTGGCCTTGTAAGCAATCGTTGAAGGATAAAGCCGACAGTTCTTCTGTTAAAGTAACCGTTCCGAGCAATTGCATGGCAGGATCGAATGGACTTTTGGAAGCCATTGTCGACCTCGGAAATGGAACGAAACGCTTCGAATGGAAACACCGCCACGCGATTGATTACTACTTGATTTCTTTGTCAGTTGCGAAATATGTGGAGTACAACGTATTCGCTAACCCTGCCGGAGCACTGAATCCCATTCTTATTCAAAACTTCATCTACGACAATCCGGCTACGCTGCCGAATTTCCAAAACGACATTGATGAAACCGTCGATTTCTTGGAATTATTTTCCGATTTATTCGGGATGTATCCATTTGCAGATGAAAAATACGGTCACTGCATGGCGCCACTTTCTGGAGGAATGGAGCACCAAACGATGACCACACAAGGTTTTTTCAACAAAGGATTGACATCGCACGAACTCGGTCATCAATGGTGGGGCGACAACGCAACTTGTGCTTCATGGGCTGATATTTGGGTGAATGAAGGATTTGCTTCCTATTGCGAATATTTGATGCTCGAAGATATGTATCCTGCTGAAAAGGATGCCGACATGCAAGACCGTCACGACAATGTGATGTCGCAAAACGGAGGAAGTGTGTGGGTACTTGATAGTTTGAACGAAAATAGAATCTTTTCGGGGCGATTAACATATGACAAAGGCGCGTCAATCATTCACACCTTTCGATTTATACTCAACAACGATGTTCAATTTTTTCAAGCTTTGAAGAACTTGCAAATTGATTTCGCCGACAGTGTTTTGATCGGTTTGGACGTGAAAGATGCACTTGAAGGAACATCCGGATTGAATCTGACCGATGCATTTCAAGAATGGTATTTTGGACAAGGATTTCCGACTTATTCTGCACGATGGAATAAAATTGGAACCGATGTTCTCTTAGAAATTACGCACAGCACATCAAGCTCAACGCCCAC
>CALFOS010000002.1 GCA_937919725.1 uncultured Fluviicola sp.
CTCAAGCGTGTTTTCATCGGTAACGAATGAAGATTGCAGGTTAAGGATGCTCGAAATGATTTGTAAGTTGTTTTTCACGCGGTGGTGAATTTCTTTTAGCATCACCTCTTTCTCTTTGAGCGACCCTGCCATTTCATCATTCGACTTCTTTTTTTCACTAATATCGTGCGCCACGATCGATATTTCAGCCACTCTTCCTTTCGTGTCAAAAATAGGATTCATGAAAATTTCTAACCAGTTACTTCTATCCGGTCTGATAATTTGTACTTCAGCTTGATGAGAGTTCCCACAAACAACCTGCCAAAACATTATCCGAAAATAGCGGCGCTGAACAGGTGTAAAAATATTTTTAAAGTAGTGGTCAAATTTCAAACCTTCTTCCGCGTGTATACCGATGAGACGCTGAAAGTATTTTTCGAAATGCGTGTTGTAAGATGAAATTTCTTTCTTTAAAGTGAGTGTGAGTAAAAAAGTGTTGGATGAACTATTTAAAATGGCCTTCGTGCGCAAAAATTGTTCTTGTACTAATTGTTCCGCGCGAATGCGTTCCATTATTTCCTTCTCTAATTTTTTATTCATTTCCTCAGCTACTTCCGCCCGAAGTTTTTCTTTAGCGAGAATGTTTCGGTCTGAAATATCTTTAATAATGATCAAGGTTGCCGGTTTTTCTTCATAATTGGTCGACACCATTGTTACGTCCACTTCTTGAAGATATCTTGAGCGTGAAATCAATTTGAGTTGAATATTCTCATGATTGCCTGTTTCCTTATGTGATGCATAGAGCTCATTGAATCGTACTTGATCTTCTTTATAAAATAATTTTTGGAGTGAAAAGTCCTTGCCTAAAATCACTCCTGTTTCCGAATTCTTGTAGAGCACCTCATCGTTGTGCAAGATCAAAATTCCCTCAGGATTATTTTCGAGGATATTTTCAAAATTCTTTCGGTTCTGCTCAATCGATCGAATGGTTCTATTAAGCTCCGTTTGATCATGAATTACACATTGGTAATACAGTTTATCTTCCAAAATAATTTCAATAAACGCTACCTCTACCTCCACAAGTCGATTGTTCCCGTCGAATTTCCAATTGAGTTTTGTGCTTCGTTTGTTAATTAATAATCGTTTAAAATTGGTGTATTCTACTTGGTTTTCGCTCGAAACATCAAAACTCAAATCAAAGAGGTTTTTATGAAGTAGTTCTTCCTCTGATTTTCCAAAAAGTTGAATAGATCGTCGGTTTACATCGATAATTATATCTTCATCTAAAAGCAAAATAGCATCGTTGGATTCTTCATAAATCGCTCGGTATTTCTGTTCGCTTTGTCGGAGTGCTAAGGTTGCTTTTTGGATTGTAGTGAGGTCGATAACCGACCCTTCGATGTAGCTTGTTTGAGAATCCAAGTACCAACTAAAAATGAATGTTTTTTGTATGTTATTTGGAAGCTGAAGCTGCATTTGATAATTTTGTAAACTTTCTCCGCTTCCCATGGTTTCCAATACAAATTCCCAATCAGAAACGAGGTTATTCGAGAATAGTTTATCTCCTTTATTTATCAAATTTTCGAGCATCGAAAAGAACGAGTTATTACCATCGATAATAACTGAATTTTTGTCAATAGTAAATACGCCAGCCTTGTTTTGATAATATAAGTTTCTATACTTTTTCTCGTTGATTTCTAATTCTCTCCGTTTCCTCAACTCTTGGGTTACATTTTTTATTTTTACCAACCAGTATTTCCCATTTTTTAGTTGTAATATGTTAAAGTGTAATTGCAGCTCCTTCAATGTGCCTGAAGAAAGATGAATGGTTTTAGTATAGTTGCTGCCATAATTTAAGTGTTCTATTTCATCCAACTCATTTGAATCAAATTGTGAGAAAAATGACTTCTTGAACACTTTTTCACCCTCATTGAATTGAACACCAAATTCTCTTAGCGCTTCGGTGTTGAAATCGAGTAAGGTTGGAGAACCATCATTAAAATTGAACAGAATGTATCCCGAACCCGGATTATTGATGATTTTCTTTAAATAGTCCGAGTAATCCTCAATACCATTAATCAACCTGTCGCGTGAATAGAGAACCAGCGTAGAACTCATCGCCAAAACAGCAAAAAGAGCATACGCTAAACCGCTGTTCATTTCGGGATTAGGTGTATTTTGAAAGCCATAAATTAACAAAATCAACGCAAAAATGGTATAGAGCACGGTTGGGTACCAGCGCTGAATAATAAAAATGGTCACGCTGTACAATGCGAAAAAACATATAAATTCCATTTCCCGCATCCCATTCTGATAAAAACTCAAAAAAGCAGCAAAGGTCATCCCGAACAAATGAACCACGAAAAACCAAATCAGCTTATCCGACAACACTGGAATGATCCAACATAGCAAGATATATAAACCCATGAACGCACTGTAAGAAACGCCTAGCCAGAAGTAAATTAATGGAATGTCCTGTGAATAAACATACATACTATAAATGGGAGCGATAAGGCATATAGCAACTAATTGAATGCGAGCTAGTCTCCTAAAACTATTTTCGTTTTCAGTGTACGGTTTAAAATCACCGCTGCCTTTCTTTATTAAATCCCAAAATTTTACTTTGCTCATCTCTCGTTTTCAGACCATCGATCTGTTAAAATAATAGTTCTTTTAAATTAGGCTTCATTGAATGCTAACCTTTTTTATTATTTAAATTTAATTAATTAATAGTCAGGTTTTTATGTTCTTAACTTCTCTAAGATAGCAACTATTTCAAATTGACCTAATTCTGTTAGCTGAAGGGAGTGAAGTAATAGATTAATTTAAAGATCTTTTATAAAAGAAGTTTTATTATATCTTATTAGTGCTGTTGATATGTGTACAAGAAAGTGTTGTTTTACTTGTGATTGTACTTGTTAAGAAACAGGAGCTAGTTATGAACAGGTTTTACAGTAGCCTTTCCTTTTAAAAATGGTAGAAATAGACACTTGTTCACAATTGACGAACGAAGCGGCATGTGTATGGAATAATTTTTTTTCAACTGTATTTTATGTGGATGAAGTATGTATAAGTGATCCATAACTCGAGTAAACTTTCCTAGGTTTTCAGAATTCTATTCGAGTATATACAAGTTTATATGTAATCCTAGAAAAAGATATTGAAACTTGTACACATCTATTAACAATCTACTTTCGTTTTTCGTGCATAACTCGAACCAAGTAATCACGGTTTACGGAGCATAATTTATTGAGATGTTTAAAACTTGGATCAATTGTTAATAAGGAGTAGCTTTGTAGAAAACACAAAAACACCATGAAAAAAGTCATCCCAATTGGAGCCGATCACGCTGGATTTGAATTGAAAGCAGCACTTATTAAACAGCTCGAATCGGCGGGCTATGAAATGAAGGATTTAGGATGTTATTCAGAAGAAAGCATTGATTATCCAGATTTTGGTCATCCTGTAGCAATGATGGTGGAAGAAAACGAGGGTATGTTGGGAATATTAATCTGTGGCTCTGGAAATGGCATCAATATGACAGCCAATAAACATCAAGGTGTGCGCAGTGCTTTGTGTTGGAAAAAGGATGTAGCAGAATTAGCTCGCCAACACAACAATGCAAATATTATAGCCCTTCCCGCTCGATTTATCACTTTTAAAGAAGCGATGGAAATGGTTGAAGTGTTTTTAACAACTCAATTCGAAGGAGGAAGACATGTGTTAAGGGTGGATAAAATAGCGTGTGGATAATAGAATAATATAGTCTACGATCTACTCTGCTAATAAATTCTCAATCAAGGAGTTGGTGTTGCTCACGTATTCCGTGTAATATTCACCAGTTCCAGGACCGTTAAACCCTGTGTGAATACGCTTTACTTGTCCGTCGCGCCCAATAAAGATGGTAGTTGGAAAAGAAATAATTTCATTTAGCATACCAAACTGTTCTGACGCAAGAGTTTTTTTTGCTCCGCCGCCAATCAGGAATGTAAAATTCAAATTCAACTTATTTTTTAGTCGTGTAACACTTTCCACATAGTCTTCCATCGTTTCTCCGGCTTCATACGCAACCGAAATAATTTCCAAACCTTTATTATGGTAGTTCGTGTACAATTCTTTGAAGTACAATGTTTCATCCAAACAGTTCGGACACCAAGTTCCCATTAGTTGAATGATCGTAACCTTGCCAGAACACTCTTCGTTCGGAAAATCGTAGTTCATTCCAGCTAAATCGGGGAGTTGAAAGATCACTTCTTTATCGTCTACTATATAAGTAAGGTCTTCAGGACTTTTTAATTCGAAGGACTCATTTCGCTTTCCTTCCCAATTAGAACTCCAATGTTTACCACTAAAGAATTGTCCCGAGAGCGAGTCACCTTTAATCGCTGCCTTAAAGAAGAAAGCGTGGGAACCATCAAAACACGACAAAAACATACTATCCTTCACAATATTTCCTTCTAGGAAGCGATAATCGCCGGTTTCTGTTAAGAAGGTACCCGAAATTTCACTTTCCCCCTTCTCCTGAGCAAAAACGCCAACTGCCGGATAGGCTGATTTCGTGTTTGGCTCAAAAGTTACCTCCCATTTTCCATTTACATCGGTGTTCATTACCTTCTTTTTTGCGAAAGAAAAGCGCTCAGAATGTTGTTTTTCGGAAGAAAAAGGAATTTTATAATCGCCCTTTTTATTGTAATTCACCCAATATCCGTTCATCGTTCGTTTTGAATCAGCTTTGAAAACCAACATTGAATTAAAGAACGGAAAGCGCACATATAAACTATCGCCTTTCTGCACCGGACCGTTGAGCTGGATCATTTCTTCACCGTTTTCGACCATAAACGAAAAACCTGTTTTTGTTTTGGAAACCAGCAAATTAAACGGTAATTTATCTTGATTATTTAAGGTTAATTCCGCAATCCAACTGCCTTTTTTAAGAGCGATTTTCATCGAGCTTTGAGCGCTGGCAGAATATGTAACCAGCACTAATGCCAGGATTAGAAAAAACTTCATCGATTGTTTTTAGTAGTGCTAAAATACTGCTTTAGCTCTGATTTACACTACTATTATCACCCATATATAAAGCTCAAGCCACCGCTCAATCCAAACTAAGAATCCAACATACCACCGAAAGAAGTCTAAGGATAGATGAATTGTTAGCACCGAGAAGTTGATTATCTTTCCTTCCTCACATGGGTTGATGCAACCTTTTTTATTCAAATGAAGTCTAGGTATTAAGCGCGAGCGATGGATGAAGTTACTTTAGCAAACAAATGTATTGAAGGAGATCAGCTAGCTCAGCGGAAGTTGTTTGAAATGTATGCCCCGAAAATGATGGGAGTTTGTTTGCGCTACACAAAAAATCACGCGCAGGCCGAAGATGTATTACAAGATGGGTTTGTGAAAGTGTTCACAAAACTGGACAAATACTCGGGTGACGGATCATTAGAGGGGTGGGTGCGAAGAATCATGGTGAATACAGCATTGGATCATTTACGAAAGACCAATAAGTTCAAGGCCAATATTTCGATGGATGATGTAGGATACAAAGTGGAATCTGACACTGACGCGCTAAGCTCGCTGATGGAAGAAGATTTACTGAAACTCATTCGAGAGATGCCAGACGGATATAGAACGGTGTTCAATTTATTCGCGATTGAAGGCTATACTCACAAAGAAATAGGTGAGCAGCTCGGAGTGTCTGAAAACACATCGAAATCGCAGTATTCTCGCGCCAAAGCATATTTAAGAATAAAAATAGAAGAATTACAAATTGGAAGGTAAAGACAACATAAAAGAACTGTTTTCCCAGAAATTAGGGAACTACGAAGCGCAAGTGAACCCTGAATTATGGGCTAAAATCGCATCGCAAGTAGCAGCAGGAGCAACATCAACCGTTGCTTCTGGTCTTTCTGTTTTGGCTAAAATCGTCATCGGTGTAGGGGTTTCTGCAGCCGTAATTACAACTATCGTTCTATTGAACACGAGCAAAATAGACGAAGCAATTGCCGAACAACCAAGTATCGAATTCAAACAACCAACAGGTTCTGTGCCCGAAGTGAATAAGGATGAAGAGCAAAACGATGTCGCTGTTCATCCAATTCAAAATGATAATAGCAAAGCTGAAACATCGCCAGTATCAAACACACCAACGAAAACGGATATAGATCCAAAACGAAGAAATTACGAAGCTATCGACCACTTGGATTTGAAAGGATCAAAAACGCTGAAGGGATCAGCTACCGAACATACAGTAGTGCGGGGCGTCAACTATTTAGATATAACCAAATATATTGGATCGCCAACCGAAGAGAACGAGACTGTATACGACCCGGTAGTGATTCAACCCAAACCAGCTCCAATCGAAAAATACGTAAACGTGTTCTCACCAAACGGTGATGGAACGAACGATTATTTCAAACTGAAAAGTGAAGGATTGGTCGAATTTTCGGTAGTTGTTATGAATTCAAACGGAGCCGTGGTATACAAAAATTCAGACTCCTCATTTAGTTGGGACGGACGTGACATGCGCACAGGAAAAATGGTACCATCAGGAAACTACATGTACATGGTGTCTGCTTATGACGCAGAGCGAAATCCTTATCCGATTTACGAGCGATTGAGCATTCTATATTAAGAGTACGATCCGCGCGCATCTATCGATTTTCCCCCCTCATTCGACTTCGTTTGAAAGTGAAAATAGCCTTTCACCGCCATGAAGTACAGCAGAATGTTTACGAACATTAAGATGTGACTCACATCGTTTCGATCGAACCATTGATGGAAGTTGATTTTCATTACTTGAAAGATTAAGGAAGGTGAAAACACGATCAAACTCCACCAAAAATACATGAACGAAGGCGTAATTGATTTTGAAAAGCGGTATCCTAAAACCCCCAAAGATGTTGGTAAACTAGTGATCATTGCTAAAGTGGGACCAATCAATCCCAATTCAGGAGCCTTCCGGAGGTCGATAAACAAGATTAAGCAGGCTTGAAGGATGCAAATAACAACTGTTTTTATTATGAAAAAACGAACTAAACGCGTGTAAAGATTTTTTTGAAGTAGGGAGGCCATGGCCAGTTCAACAAATATAAGACTGATTATGCCGCCAACGTACCAAGAAGGAACCTTCCCAGGTATTCCCAAGTAGTTGTAACAGAAATGTGCAAGTCCACCATATGCGAAGCCTATCCCAAACACGTAAAAGAAACGCTTCCAATGTTTGAAGAAAATAAGGTTTGTCTGCTTGAAGTATCGGGAACAAAGAATGGCAAAGACCACAGAAAGAATACCCACGATAAAATCGCCATAAAGTGCGTTTGGTTCTACAAAATCGTAGCCAAAAACAGGAAATTGTATTTTTTCAAAGTCTTCTCCTATTAACATTACTGCATGTCCATTATCTTTCGTCGATTCTTTTTCAAGGCGAACAAGGACAGGGTAGGGAATAAGCGATACATGGTTTGTAGCGCGCGTCCTTTGTAGGAAGAATACGACCGAAATTTACGTTTCTCAATTTGACGGATGATTTTGTTGACTGTTTTATCCAGTGGTTCCACCTTCACACCTTCTCTTTTTATCATTACATTTGCCTCACCAGATGGAGACAAAATTTCTTTTTTAGCATCATTTTCGGTGAAACCAGGATAATTTACTCCGATGTAGACCTCATCATCCACCAATTCGTTTTTCAGGCTTTCCGCCAAACTCACAATCGAACGCTTTGTTCCAGAATAAGCCGAATAACTCGGTAATCCAATAATTCCTGCCATAGATGAGATGAACAAAACACCTCCCTTAGTTTTCTTGATTTCAGGCAAAAAGGCCATGGTCGGGAAAAGGCTTCCAAGTACGTTTACGGCATACATTTTTTGGTAAACATTCGCTTGCGTTTCTGAAATAGTTCCTTTTGCCGCCAAACCTGCATTGTTGATGAGGTAATCCACACGCCCAAATTTCGCCATCACTAGGTCGTGCATCTCGATGCAAAAATCAAAATTAGAAACATCACCCGTTACACCGAGCACGCTGTATCCCTTCGCTTCAAATTCTGCCACGGTTGCATTTACTTTTTCTGTAGTGCGCGAATTGACCACGACATGAGCCTCACGTTCTGCTAACAACTCCGCAGTGCGCTTCCCGATTCCTTGAACCGAGCCTGTGATCACAATAACCCTATCTTTAAACATCTTATTTTTTCGCTAAACATCCGTTTTCCTTGAACCACGCATAGCATTCTGCCACGGCTTGTTTCACAGGAGTAGAGGGTAATCCCAATTCTTTACGCGCTTTTTCGGGCGAGTAGTAATGTGTGTCGCACGAAATAATTGCCAGCTCCTTTGTAACAGCGGGAGTTGATTTGAATATTTTGGCAAAGAAAGACGACATTCTACCGTAGAATTTCACAATGAAATTGGGCAGACCCATTTTGATTTTCTTTGCGCCGATTGTTTCTGCAATCATATCAAAGGCTTCCTTGAATGTCAAGTTTTCATTTCCGAGAATGTAGCATTCGCCAATTCGACCCATCGTTACAGCATTCGATATCGCAACCGCAGCATCCTTCACCGCCACAAAATTCTTACCTCCACTCGTGTAGCCAGGAACTTTTCCTTGATGTACCGCTATGATCATCGCGCCAGAACTCGGCTTTGAATCGTATGGTCCGATCATAAACGTTGGGTTCACAACGAGCGCGGGAAGATGTTTGTTTTTCACAGCTTCCAATATGATCTCTTGGCCTTTACGTTTCGAATCCATGTAGTCCAAGCCATATTTCACCGATACGTAAGGGTTTCCCTCTTTTCCTGGCGTTTTTGCGTCACCATACCCATGTGAGTTGGCCGTTCCAACATAAATCACTCGTTTGATGTCGTGTTTTAGGCAAGCGTCTATCACATTTTCGGTTCCTTCAATGTTTACCTTATTCACAAATGCATCGCGAGCGGGATAAACAGAAGTAGACGCAGCACCATGAATCACTACATCCTGACCCTTGAAAGCCGCATCGAGCTCATCCGGATTGAGAATGTTCCCATAAAACCGGTGAATAGATAAGCCATCGAGTGTTGGCGTTTTGGCAGATGCATCCATTAGCATAACACTTACTTCGTAATCGCGGGACAAGAGCTCTCGAACTACATTGCTACCTAAAACACCGTCAGGTCCGGTTACCAATATTTTCATAAATTGAATTACCTTGTAATTTTTTACAAAGTTAATCTTTAATATGTGAATCGCCAGAGAACACTACATCTACTCTCGCTTCTTCTTGCGACTGCTTTACTTTTTTCGTGTGGACCGAACAACGAAAACGCCAACACTATTTCAAAGGAACATGAGGCACTAATGGGTGAGTGGATACAGAACGATCAGGGCGAGAAAATTATTTTGGAGTTCACTTAACATGTTGGAGTATAAAAAAACCCAAAGTCGTTTAAAACTAAGGGTTTTTGAGGTTCCGAGCGGATTCGAACCGCTGTACAAGGTTTTGCAGACCTCTGCCTAACCGCTCGGCCACGGAACCATAGGACCGCAAAGGTAAGAAAATTTTAAATCTTCGTACTACTCCTCAATTATAATTGCAACGTTTGCAACATCGCCATTAATGGGCGGTGTCAATTTCACAACCTTCACACGCAGTTTTTCCAGAGCTTTCACCTCCGACTTTATCCGATTGACAATCCGTTGACCGACGTGCTCAATCAATTTAGAAGGAGTCGCCATTTCTTGCACCACGATTTTGTTCACCAATACATAGTCAATCGTTTTCGACAGGTCGTCTTCCGCTGCTGCACTGCTGAAATTTGTGATCAGATGCACGTCCACAAGATAATGTCCTCCTATCGCTTCCTCTTCTAGCAAACATCCATGATGAGCGTAGCATTTAATGCCGTTTACTTCAATTGTGTGACGCATCATTATTCGTTTGGTGCAAGTTCAATCATTGCCGTTAAGCCAGAATCAATTCGTGCAACGCATTCCTCCTTACCAAGAAATTCGGAAATTTCGAACATGCTTGGACCCATTCCTTTTCCGGTCACCAACAAACGGAAGAGTGGAAGCACGGCTCCAATTCCCAAACTTTTTTCGGTGATGAATGCTTTAAATGATTCTTCCACCGCGGCCGCGTCAAATGAATTTAAACCAGCGAGTGTTGTTTGCCATTGTGTCATCAAAGCGGATGCATCTCCTTTCCACTTTTTAGTGAGGGTTGTTTCGTCATACTTGGTGGGGCGACCAAGCAAAAACGATCCTTCTGTAATAATATCTTCTACGAAGGTGGCGCGTTCTTTCATCAAGCCACAAATTGTCGTCAAATGATTTAATTCGTGTTTTTCAATTAAAAGTTGCGATAATACCGTCGCTAATTCTTCATTTGGCTTCGCGCGCAAATATTGTTGTTGGAACCATTTCGTTTTATCTGGGTCGAATTTTGCTCCTGCTTTTGATACGCGATCTAAGGTGAATGCTTCGATCAATTCGTCCATTGAAAAGAGTTCTTGTGTTGTTCCTGGGTTCCAACCCAAGAAAGCTAACATGTTGATAAACGCTTCTGGGAAATATCCTTTTTCCCGATAACCAGAGTATACTTCTCCGTCTTCTTTGGAAATCCAGTTGGTTGGGAATACAGGAAAGCCCAATCGGTCGCCGTCCCGTTTCGAGAGTTTTCCGTTTCCGTCTGGTTTCAAAAGCAATGGCAAGTGGGCGAAAATGGGTGCTTCCCATCCGAACGCTTCATATAACATTACGTGGAGCGGTGCAGATGGCAACCATTCTTCACCGCGGATCACGTGTGTAATTTCCATCAAGTGATCGTCCACAATATTCGCTAAGTGATACGTCGGCATTCCATCTGATTTGAACAGTACTTTATCGTCCAAATTGTTGGTGTTCACAACCACCCAACTTCTGATCGCATCTTCAAAACGAATGTCTCGATTACGTGGCATCTTCATGCGTATCACATAAGGTTCGTTCGCGTCCATTCTTCGTTGAACGTCGTCCGACGGGAGCGTTAACGAGTTTTTCATCGAGGTACGTGTTGTGCTGTTGTATTGCCAATTGGGCATTCCCATTTGCTTCGCTTGATCGCGCATCTTATCCAAATCTTCTGATGTGTCGAAAGCGATGTATGCTTTATCGTTGGCCACCAACTCATCAGCGTACGCACGGTACATGTGTTGTCTTTCTGATTGAACGTAAGGACCATAATCTCCTCCAATTCCCGGACCTTCTTCGGGCACAATTCCACACCAAGCCAAGGCATCCATTATATATTCCTGAGCACCCGGAACAAAGCGTGCTTGATCAGTGTCTTCTATCCGAATGAGAAAAATTCCGCCATGTTTTTTGGCAAATAAGTAATTGTATAAAGCGGTTCGAACACCTCCCATGTGGAGTGGTCCGGTAGGTGAAGGAGCGAATCGAACGCGTACGGGTCTATTAAACATAAAGCAATTTATTTGGTGTGCAAAGATAGCTAGAATAGTCTTACTTCGAAAGGAAAGCATATCTAGTGAACCTGTTCCGTATACGATTGTAAGGCTCTTTAACGTTTATTTAGATAGAATCACGCCAATTTGTAGTAGTTTAGTTAACCAATCTGAAATTTATGAGTGCATTTGATCGCTTATTGGATCAAGTAGATGGCTTCATTCGGAAGTTCTACAAAAACCAAATTATTAAGGGAGTCTTCTTTTTCGTGGGAATCTTACTGGTTACTTACCTTGCAATTATCACCCTAGAATATTTTGGTCGATTTAATTCCTACGTGCGAGGATCGTTGTTTTTTAGCTTTTTAGCTTTAAATGGATTTATTCTTGGGAAGTTCATTGTTATCCCTCTGCTCAAACTTAAATCATATGGAAAGCGGATCAATCGCTACCAAGCCTCTACGATTATTGGAGATTTCTTCCCGGAGATTTCAGACCGACTATTGAACACGCTTCAGCTGAAAGACCAGATGGACGAAAATTCTGGGGATTTTGAATTACTCAATGCAAGTGTTCAACAACGAAGTACGAACCTTAGTATGGTGCCTTTTGCGAATGCGATCGACTTAGATGAAAATAAAAAACACCTCAAATGGGCCCTTCCGATTCTCGGAATCTTCTTTGGATTAATGTTTTTTGTTCCTGGAATGTTTACGGATGGAACGCAACGAGTTGTTCAATTTTCAAAAGAATTTAGGGTTCCACCACCCTTCCTTTTCTCTTTTTTGAACGATGGAAAGAGCATAGTGGAAGGTGAGAATTTTCCGTTTGAAGTTGCTTTATTCGGAGATAGATTGCCGGACAAAGTTTATGTTCGTTCTTCAAATGGACGGGCACTTTTGAAGCGCACAGCGAAGAATAAATTCAGAGGAGAATTGAATCAATTACGCTCCAGCACGAAATTGAGTTTTGAGGCCAGTGTGGATGGTGAGCGTGTTTCGAGTAGGGATTATGGCGTGAATGTTATCTCGAAAACGGCGATTGGTAAAATGCAAGCCACACTCATTTATCCAGCTTATTTGGGCTTACAAAACGAGGTTGTTGAGAATGCTTCGGACATGACGGTTCCGGAAGGGACGCGCGTTTCGTGGAGTGTTGTAACGAAGCACAGTCAGAACACAGAGTTTTGGTTGAATGAAAAACGTCAATCCTTTTCGAGGGATGGATTTATAGTAACGGAGTTGTTCAAAAATGACTCAAAGGGAAGGGTGGTTTTGAAGAATAAAGTGAACGGTCATACTGACACAACGGAATTTTTGGTGGAGGTTCAAAAGGACAATTTCCCAAGTATTCAGGTGGCTGAAATTCAAGATTCAATAAAGGATGGAATTCGTTATTTCTCAGGCTCCATTGCAGATGATCATGGCTTAACCGGCCTAAGTTTTGTTTACACTATCACTTCTGTAAATGGCCAGAAACGTACCGAGCGAATGAATGCGGGGAAGGTGGTTGGAACGGAAAGTCCATTCTATTTTGCGGTAGATTTCCGAAGGGAAAAAATTCAATTAGAAGACCGGATTGAGTACCATTTTGTGGTGTCTGACAATGATGGAGTGAACGGGAGTAAATCTACGTCCAGTCGTTCTTTTGTATACAAATTACCAAATCTTGAAGAGTTAAATGAGCAGCGTGATGAACAGCAGGACAAGGCAAAGAAAGACCTTGCGGACATGATGAAGCAAGCGGAAGATTTTCGTAAAAACATGGAACGCTTGCGGAAGGAAACGCTGAATACAAATAAGACAAATTGGAACAAGCAGAACCAAATTCAGCAGTTGCAAGAGCAACAAAAGGCGATGATTGAACAGCTTCAACAATTGCAGGAGGAGATGAAAAACTCCCTAGAGGAAAAGGATCAACTTTCAGAATTGGACAAGGAATTAATGGAACAACAGAAGCAACTTGAGGAGTTGATGGAGGAGTTGATGGATGATGAATTGCGGGACATGCTTAAGGAATTAGAGGAGCTCATGAAGGAGCAAAACAAGGAAGGTGTGGAGGAGAAAATGAAGCAGATCGAAATGTCTACGGAAGACATGAAGCGACAAATGGAACGTAGTATGGAAATGCTAAAACGGCTCCAGGTGAACGAGAAAATCGACGCTATTGAGGAAGAGTTGAAGGAGTTAGCGAAGGAACAAAAGGATCTTAAAGAAGACATCGAGAAGAAGGGTAAATCTAACGATGCCGACAAGAAAAAGCAGGACGATATCAACGAGAAATTTGACGAGCTCAAGAAGGACATTGAAAAGATGGATAGTCTTAATAATGCGCTCAAAAACCCATTGGATTTAGGCGATCCAACCAAAAAAAGTGAGGATATCAAGGAACAGCTCAGCGAAGCGAAAGAGAACTTAGATAAGGGTAAAGAAGGTAAGGCTGGTGAATCTCAGGGGGGCGCAGCCGAAAAAATGGAGGAGATGGCGGAACAACTACAGGAGATGCAAGATCAAGCCAATCAAGAGAAGCAGGAGGAGGATATCGACATGCTCCGTAATATTCTCGAGAGTTTAGTTTCTTTAAGCTTTAGTCAGGAGGATGTGATGAAGCAACTCGCACGCGTGAATGATAAGGACCCTGCGTTTAAAAAGTACTCGCGCCAACAACGGAAGATTATAGACGACACCAAAGTGGTCCGCGATAGCCTATATGCTTTGGCTGAACGCCAACCGAAAATTGCGAGTTTTGTGGATGCTGAGTTGAACAAAATTGCGATTAACCATGAGTTAAGTTTGGAAGATATCGACGAGCGGAAGATGTCGGGTCTGGGTATTCATCAGCAATATACAATGACGTCCTACAATAATTTGGCTTTACTTCTCAATGAGAGTTTGCAACAGATGCAGAAGGCAATGCAGGACATGAAACCGGGTTCTGGATCGTGTAACAAGCCGGGAGGAAAAGGTCAACCTAAACCTGGAAATGGGATGTCGAATCAGGACATGAAGCAGATGCTGCAAAAGCAACTCGACCAAATGAAAAAAGGGCACCAAGAAGGAGGAAAGAGCCCAGGTGACAAACCAGGTCAAGAACCAGGAGGAACGCAGCCAGGGGGTCAGGGCGAGGGGGGCTTGGGACTTGGCAACAAGGAAATCGCTAAAATGGCGGCAGAACAATCGGCTATTCGTAAGCGTTTGGAGCAACTACGAAACGAACTCAATAAGGGCGGAAAAGGTGAAGGAAACAAGCTTAACCCACTCATTAAGGACTTAGAGGAACAAGAACGAGACCTTGTTAATAAACGCTTGGGTAACAACGTGGTTAAGCGTCAGCAGGACATACTTACGCGACTTTTAGAAAGCGAGAAAGCAACACGGGAACGAGGCTTGGATGAGAAAAGAGAATCTAAGTCCGGAATAAATGAAAATAATGGTAACCTAATTCGGTTTGATCAGTATAACAAGGAGAAGTTGAAGCAAATTGAGCTACTCCGTTCTGTCGACCCGGCTTATAGAAAGTATTACAAAGACAGAGCTAACGAGTATTTCAATCGCATGATGTAATGAATACCTTAGCATGAAAGAAGGATACGTACTAGTAAATAAGCTGTCTATACCATCGAATTTCAATTCTATTAATCAGGTTGAAACACTGATTGATGAAGTGTGTGAGAAGCTACAAGTTAAAGAGGATTACTATGGAAACGTTTTAATTGCCGTAACCGAGGCAGTAAATAATGCGATTATTCACGGTAACCGAATGAAGAGTGAGCTTGTGGTTGATGTTCACGTGGGCGACAAAGATACGGATTTTTGTTTTAACGTGAGTGACGCAGGAGAAGGTTTTGACTTCAGGAACTTACCAGACCCAACAGCTCCCGAGAATTTGGAAAAGGAAAATGGCCGCGGGATTTATTTGATGCGCTCACTTGCTGAAGCTGTTGAATTTAACGATTCCGGGCGGAGCGTAAGCATCTACTTTTCAAAAAAATAGTGGTAGAAATTCACTTTGAAGATGTTGAAGTTCTGGATGTGATTCCAGAATTTTTTGTTTCATGGCTTAACAGCGTCGTTACCCATGAAGGTTGTTTGCTAGGAGAAGTCAGCTTGATTTTTTGTTCGGATGACTATCTTCTTGATCTGAACCGTAAATATCTAAACCACGATTATTACACCGATATCATCACCTTCGATTATTCAGAAAGTGGCATTGTCTCAGGGGACCTGTTTATCTCAATTGATAGGGTTAGAGAGAACAGCGCAGAGAACGGTGTAATGGTCCATATGGAACTTAAACGAGTTGTCGTTCATGGAGTGCTACACTTGTTGGGGTACAAGGACAAGACTGTTTCCGAAACGAAATTGATGAGAGATAAGGAAAATTGGGCTCTTGGATTAATTGTTCCACGTGAAACATAGTTTTAATTAAAAGTGTCGTAGTTTTGTACTGCGATGAATAAATAAATTGTTCCACGTGAAACAATAAGGCGATGTTGAGAGAATATGATGTGATTGTGGTGGGTGCTGGACATGCTGGTTGTGAAGCTGCGAATGCGGCCGCAAAGCTGGGTTGTTCAACCTTGTTGATCACAATGAACATGAACACCATTGCCCAAATGAGCTGCAACCCTGCAATGGGAGGTGTGGCAAAAGGACAAATAGTTCGAGAGATTGATGCGCTTGGCGGCGGGTCTGGAATTGTTAGCGACTTGAGCGCGATTCAATTTAGAATGCTCAATCTTTCAAAGGGACCTGCAATGTGGTCGCCCCGGACCCAAAACGACAGAATGCGCTTCGCTGAAGAGTGGCGATTGATGCTCGAACGAAATCCTGGAGTTGATTTTTGGCAGGACATGTGCAATGGTTTAATCGTTGAAAACGAAAAAATCGTCGGGGTTCGAACGTCGATCGGAGTTGAAGTTAAAGCGAAATCGGTGGTGTTGACAAACGGAACGTTTTTGAATGGCCTCATTCATTTAGGGGAAAAACAATTTGGCGGAGGCAGGGCAGGGGAGAGAGCCGCAACTGGAATTACAGAAGATTTACGAGAAATGGGTTTCGAAACGGGACGAATGAAAACTGGAACTCCGCCGCGCGTGGACGGACGCTCACTCGACTACTCGAAAATGGAAGAACAATTTGGAGATGAGAATCCGTCCAAATTTAGTTTTTCCGACACTAAGCCACTTACTGTACAGAGATCGTGTCACATCACGTACACGAATCCAGAAACACACGAGTTATTGAAGGAGGGATTTGATCGTTCTCCCATGTTTAACGGGTCCATAAAAAGTGTGGGACCACGATATTGCCCGAGCATTGAGGATAAAATCAACCGTTTTACGGATAGAGATCGACATCAAATATTTGTGGAGCCTGAAGGGTGGAACACAATCGAAATTTATGTGAATGGATTCAGCACGTCGCTACCAGAGGAGGTCCAGCACAAAGCAATGACAGCCATTCCTGGATTTGAGAAGGTGAAAATGTTCCGGCCTGGTTACGCGATCGAATACGATTATTTTCCACCGACTCAACTGAAACATACATTAGAAACGAAGCGAATTGAAGGATTGTACTTCGCGGGACAAATAAATGGGACAACGGGTTACGAAGAGGCGGCTTGCCAAGGGTTGATGGCTGGAATTAACGCTGCGCGAAAAGTGAAGGAACAAGAAGCGTTCATCCTTACACGGAGTGAAGCATATATAGGAGTGTTGATCGATGACTTGATCACCAAGGGAACCGAAGAGCCATATCGAATGTTCACGAGCCGAGCGGAATATAGAATTCTACTCCGTCAGGACAATGCCGATTTACGTTTAACGCCAATTGGTCATGCGCTCGGTTTGACTTCCGATGAGGCGCTTCGTAAAATGGAAGCTAAATCAAAAGGAACGGATCGAATTAAGTATTTGCTTAGCAAAGAAGGCGTGCTTCCAGAAATGGCAAATCCTGTTCTTGAACGACTAGATAGTGCCCCGATCAGTCAGCAAGTGAAATTGGGCGCCCTTATTACACGGCCGAATATTACGATGAAGGAAATCCGTGAAATGAATTTGGCTCAGAATGATTTGGCTGTGGGATTGCTCGAAGAAGATGAAGACGTGATCATGCAGGCAGAGATTCAGCTCAAGTACGACGGATATATTTCTAGAGAACAGGACATCGCAGAAAAAATGGATCGATTAGAAGGTGTGCTCATTCCGGACGATATGGATTTTTCTAAATTAGCGAGCTTGAGCACAGAGGCAAAACAAAAGCTAAAATCGATTAAACCCGTTACCATCGGTCAAGCTTCTCGAATAAGTGGAGTTTCGCCAAGTGACGTTGCTGTGTTGCTTGTGTTTTTAGGACGATAATTAAGAGCGTTCCAATTTTTCTTATTTTTCATGGTTGAAAATGGTCGTTTTATAGGAAACGGACCTTTTTTCACGCGCAATTTCGATTTTAAAGCGATTTAATGCGTGATCGCTTCATTGACTGAGCGATCACAGGGGCATGTGGTTGATCGCGTGAATACGAAGGGCACTTTTTTGGTGTGTTTACTACTTAATAATGTGCGTGTTAGATTTAATGTAGGTGTTTTTTGCTGTTTTTTATTAATTTGTCACCGGATCGATCCAATCGCCGTGTTCGCGAATCAACTCTATCAACGCATCAACCGCTTCACTTTCGTCTACGTTTTTTCGAACGACTTCTTTCTCTTTATACAAATGAATTTTACCAGGTCGCGTGCCAACATATCCGTAATCGGCATCTGCCATTTCGCCGGGACCATTTACGATGCAACCCATAATTCCGATCTTCACACCTTTTAAGTGTGAAGTACGTGATCTGATCTTTGCAGTCGTTTCTTGTAAATCAAAAAGTGTGCGCCCGCATGATGGACAAGAAATGTATTCAGTTTTTGAAATCCGGGTGCGCGTCGCTTGCAAGATGCCAAAAGAGGTTGAGTTGATCAGCTGCGCAGGAACAGCTCCGCTTAACCATACGCCATCTCCAAATCCGTCGATGAAACTCGATCCAAGATCCGAAGAGGTCCATAGCTGAAAGGTGTCTGGATCGGAAGAAAGAACCGTGGATGTTAGAATTACAGGATTGTTTATTTTATTATTCGCTAAATTCACTCGAATATTGCGTATTAGCTGTGTTAAATTCCTATATTTGCTTTCTAGCACCACAATGGCGTGCGGTGTGCGTTTTAAATAATCAGTAGCTAAATCTTCGGCCGAATGGTTCACAAAGAAAATGTCGTTGGTGTTGAATTCAGCGGATTCTGATTTTGAAACAAGTGGAAAATAACCGCTTTTCGTGCTGTATTTTTCTTTCCAAACATCGAAATCACATAAAATCATTAATGTTCCAGGTGTTTCGAAATTCAATTGTTGTCTTCCGAGATAAAGGATGTCGGCGGCGCTATCGGTGATGTTCCATTTATCGAGCGGAACAGAGTAGCTGTATCCAAAACCAAAGAAATGCGATGGCTTAATGGTTTCGATTTTACTCAAATCAGCAACCACAACTGGTACGTGATGCCCTCCAAGCTTACCTGCTTCATTGGAAACCCGCCGATTGTAGCTATATGGGTCGTAGGTGAGCAAAATGGCTTGTTCCGGAAACACATAGTCCTTACTGCTGTCCAAATGCTTCTCAAGGAGTCGCTGAGCAACGGGAATTTCGGCTTCTGGGGCTTCCGTCAATGAAACGCGTATAGTATCACCTAAACCATCTTCGAGCAATGCACCGATGCCAACCGCAGATTTTATTCGGCCATCTTCTCCATCTCCAGCCTCTGTCACGCCTAAGTGGAGAGGATAATTCATTCCGTCGGCTTTCATTGTCGCCACGAGTAAGCGGTACGCTTGAACCATCACAAGGGTATTGCTTGCTTTCATTGAAAGAACAATTTCGTTGTAGTCGTTTTTGCGGCAGATTCTCAAAAATTCCATCGCCGATTCTACCATGCCCTCAGGAGTGTCGCCGTATTTGCTCAATATCCTGTCCGAAAGTGATCCGTGATTGGTTCCAATCCGCATTACAGTGCCATGTTCTTTGCAGATGTTTACCAAGGGAGTGAATTTTTCCTCGATTCTGTTCAATTCGGCTTGATAGGATTCCTCGGTATATTCGATCTCTTCAAACTTCTTTTTATCGGCGTAATTTCCTGGGTTTATGCGCACTTTTTCCACAATTTTAGCGGCTAATTCGGCGGCGTTTGGAGTGAAATGAATGTCTGCTACCAAAGGAACATCGTATCCTAGAGCAACTAATTCACGCTTTATTTCTCGCAAATTTTCTGCTTCATTTTTGCTCGGAGCGGTGAGCCTAACAATTTCACAACCTATGTCTATCATTCTGATTGACTGAGCAACAGACGCTGAAGTGTCCATCGTGTCGGTGGTAGTCATCGATTGAATGCGAATAGGTGCGGCTCCACCAAGTTCTAAGAGACCAAGTTTTACCGACTTCGTTGGAAATCGTTTTCGAATCAAATAATTTTCACAATAGGGAGGTAAAGTTCCGATAGACATTGTTCAATGTTTTAGGGTAAAAGTAGAACAAAATTATTAAATATGTGCTCAAATGATAGATCTAGGAGTCGTATATTCTTCCTAAAAAAGAATAAATGATTCCCGAAAACACTATTATGCGTACGAATTTGGCGTATCTTTGTGTTTCCTTATATACATTTTAGTTATGGATTTATCACAAGTTAGATACTCAAACCCAGAACATGAAACGGGTCACGCAGATTTCTATAAAGTTCTTAGAAAGCGCGTTAATCAATACTTTAAAGACAACAACATATCGCGGCATGCCAACGCGAACATGGTGCTTAAATCAATCTTCATGGTTGCTTTATACATCGTACCTCTTGTATTTATGTTGACTTTTTTCGAATCAACAGGAATGATTTTACTTATGTGGGCGTTGATGGGATTTGGAATGGCAGGGATAGGACTTTCTGTTATGCATGATGCCAATCACAACGCCTACTCGAAAAACAACAGGATCAACACGATAATGAGTAAACTGCTACTTCCAATTGGTGGTAGTCCTGTAAATTGGCGTATTCAACACAACGTTCTTCACCACACGTATACAAATGTTACGGGAATGGACGAAGATATTGACACGGGCATTCTGATGCGTTTCTCACCGAATCAACCCTTAAGAAAAGGACATAAGCTGCAACATGTTTATGCATGGTTTTTATATGGGTTTATGACAATTATGTGGTTTTCTACAAAAGACTACGTCCAATTGGAACGCTACAAGAAGAAAGATTTATTGAAAACGCAGAATGTAACGTATCGTTTTATGTTAATTTCAATCATCATAACGAAAATTTTCTACATTGCTATATTCTTCGGGCTTCCGTTGATTTTCTCTTCTTTGCCTTGGTATGGCGTAGTTGGTGGTTTCTTTTTGATGCACTTCATCGCTGGGTTAACACTTGGTATGATCTTCCAACCAGCTCACGTTATTCCGTCGTCTAATTATCCGGTTCCTGATAAAACAGGAAACATTGAAACGGACTGGGCGGTTAGCCAGTTGATGAATACTGCAAATTTTGCACCTAAATCTACGTGGTTTTCTTGGTATGTTGGTGGTTTGAACTTCCAAGTGGAGCATCACCTTTTTCCAAATGTCTGCCATGTACACTACAGTAGTATTTCGCACATTGTTCGCGATACTTGTTTGGAGTATAACTTACCATATTTCTCTTACAAAACCTTTGCTGATGCATTACTAGAGCACGGTAAAATGCTGTATCGTTTGGGTCACAAAGAGCAGGTGCCAGCTATGGTAGATGCAAAGTAATGAACGCTGAGTATTTCCGAGACTATTGCATCACAAAACGGGGCGTGTCCGAAGGATTTCCTTTTGATAGTAGAACACTTGTGTTTAAAGTCATGGGGAAGATGTTTGCCTTAACGGATATTGATGCTTTTCAATCTGTGAATCTGAAGTGCGATCCTGAATATGCGGTTCAGTTGCGCGAGCAATTTGATGGAATCCAACCAGGGTGGCACATGAATAAAGCCCACTGGAATACTGTTTCAACGAATATAGACGTTCCGGAGCATCTCTTTTTGGAGCTGACTGATCTCTCGTATGAGCTCGTCGTAAAATCTCTCACCAAAAAATTGCGCGATGAATTGCAGGGTGGATAAATTTGCGTGGAGCGTACGCTTGGCCAAAACCCGATCTCAATCTGCGGAAGCAGTAACCAAAGGGAAAATTCGTCTCAATGGAGTTCACGTGAAACCCTCGCGCGTAGTGAAGGTGGGCGATACTGTCCATGTTATCCGACATACCTCTACGTTTTCGTACAAAGTCATTCAACTCTTGCAAAAGAGAGTGGGGGCAAAGTTAGTTGCCGATTATGTTATCGACATCACGCCAGATGAAGAACGGGAAAAGCTAAAACTCTATTCGTCCGCCCAAAGCGTTTACCGCGAACACGGAACGGGAAAACCAACCAAAAAGGACCGCCGTGACCTCGACACGTTTATGGACGATTGGTTGGAGGAAGAAATAGATCCAACGTAAGCCACAACAATCAATAATTTAAAAAATAATTCACGGTACGTGTAACTTTTGTTTCGCTTGAAGGTCTTACATTCAAAACAAAGAAACATGAAAGCATTATACGCATTGATCGCATTATTTTTCCTAGGGTATGTATCATACGCACAAGAGGAAACCGAAGAAGTACTGGATCCAACTGAAACAGAAAATGAATCGGACACGATGAAGATGAAATTTGGCAAAACTCAGGTCTTGGTTATCAATAAAACTCCTGATCCAGATTCATCCGACACTGACGACGAAGACGAGCCCGGTAAAAAGCGCAAAAGCGAGGCACATTGGGCAGGTTTGGATGTTGGATTTACATTACTCATGGATCAGAACCGCGAGAATTCCTTCTCAGACAATCCATATTGGAAGAACGACGCTGCTAAATCGCAGGTGTGGAACCTCAACCTCTTGGAGAAAAAATTTAATTTTGGAACGCCGTACGTTGGTTTAACGACTGGGTTGGGCTTTAGCTTCGCCTCTGTGGCTTTTCGAGACAACTTCCTTATCGAATCTACTTCCGACTCTGTTTATGCCGTTATGGACACCGCAAACGTCTATTCAAAGAATAAATTGAAAGCTTCCTACTTAACGATTCCTTTGTTACTTGAATTCAACACCAGTGCCGACAAGGACAAAAGCTTTTACCTGGCAGCTGGAGTCGTGGGAGGTGTGCGCCTTACGTCTAAAACAAAACGACAAGGCGAGTTTGACGGCAAGGAATTCAAAGAAAAAGTGAAAGGACCATTCAGCCTCAATCCATTTAAAGTAGATGCAGCGGTTCGTTTGGGCTACGCCAATTGGGGAGTGTTTGCAAACTACAGTTTGTTGCCATTGTTCGACAAGGGAAAAACAGTTGATCTTTACCCACTCACGTTTGGTTTATCGCTCAACTTCTAAAGGAAGTATGTTTAATCTCAGAGCAAAAGAAAAGGGCTTCGATTGATTTCGAAGCCCTTTTTATATGTTTAAGAATATTTCTTAGTTCTTAGCAACATTGAATTGTGAAGACAATCCATTCGCCAAAGTAACGTTGAAGATGTACATTCCAGACTGAAGATCAGCGATGTTTACTATCGCTTGACCGTTCGCAAAAGAAAGGGCATTGCTCAACACGATTTTACCAGAAAGATCAGTAACAACGATTGTTGCATCTTCTGTCGTTTGGATTGCAATTGTTACGATGTCTTTCGCTGGATTCGGGTAAGCTGAACCTTCGATAGTTCCAGTTTCCGTAATTCCAACAGATGAAGCCATTTTCGCTCCTACTGCAGGAATGATGTCCGCACCAAATCCAGCAGCGAAATAAGCTCCGTCGTTTTCAATTGGTCCAAGCGGTTGCGCGTAGTAATCCAAATTCCACGTGTAATCAATGTTGTCATTGAACCCAAGGAAAACACCCACGTTTACGGTTTGTGCACACAAAAGGTAACGTTGGTTGTCTGTCAACATTACTGGCGCAGTGAAAGCTCCATAAACAGTTTCTCCTTGAAGATCTGATGGGTAGTAGTAGAATCCAGTTGCTACCGGAGTCAACAAGTTAAATGCCAATGCAGCATCGTTCATGTCTGTAAACACATCTTCCCAACGGTAAGCATACAAAGCGATTTCTTCACCAGACAGATCTACTGCAGATCCCAAAGCTTGGAAATACAATCCTTCAATTCCTACACGGCTGCCGTTTGGATCATCGAATACGATACAATCAGAGAAAGTAGATGTGTTTCCACTTGGTCGGAATCCGTTGTTTTGAACGGGGTGTCCAGTTGTAGGATCCAATGGAGCGAATGCATAGATAGAATCTTGAATATTAAAAGAAGCAACAATGTGGTTATCCGCATCGTAATCATCCGTTACGCCAAGCGAAAGGGAGTAATCCAATGTGTACGTTCCTGCTGGGTAAGTTGCCAATGAGAATTGTGGGAAGTTCAATGCTTGTGAAGGATCAACGTCGATGCTGTCACCAGAAAGAACAGTAGGAAGAGTTACTGTTTGATCGTAAACATTTCCTGAAGGTCCCACTACAGTTGCACGAATCGTCATGGCTGATTGATCCAATGTTCCGTAGTTGTAGACGCGTGTTCCAAGATCGAAATTGAACTCAGAAGCGTTTTGTGCTAATTGAGAAAGAACACCAGAAGATTTAGACACCAATGTTGCGCCAGAAGTAATTCCAGCATCATTTGGATACAAACCTGTTTTGTTTCCTAAAAACATAACAACAGATCCTTGCATCATTTGGTTAGTGATCGATAAACCATCTGTGTTGTTAATCATAACAACAGGAATCGTAACAGAAGCACCGTCGCCGCCGCCGCCCATCTCAATAACCAATGGCTCACGGTTGATGATAATAACACCAACTGCACCAGCGTTTTGAGCGTTCAATGCTTTTGTACCAAACTCACACGTGTTCCGGTAAAGAACAGCGATTTTTCCAGTAAGATCATTGATCAACGGAATACACGCCTCTTGAGCGATTGGATTCCCTTGAGCATTCAATCCTGGCTCACCAGTATCAACAAACATCAATGTGTCCTCAACGAACGTTCCTGCAATTAGAAAATCAGGAGTTGTCCAATCACCACCAGCTGGATCAGCCCATGTGAAATCGTAATTTCCAACGATTGGTGTAGGCGAAATACCTGCACAGATTACCTGCGATTGCGCGGCAAAGCCAGTAGCAACGACAGCTAATGAAAGTAGAATTTTTTTCATAAGGATTTTTTTAAAATTTAAATTAAGCACAACGAAGGTACAACATTTTACCTTCAAATTAAAAATTTGTTAACTTTCTTAACGGCAGAAACACGAAAAAGGTTGGATTTTAACGAAAAAAACCCGCAACGAAAAGCTGCGGGTTGAAATGAATGATCTATTTTATTCGGAGGATGACGCCGATGCTTTCAAGTATTCTCGGTTCATTCGAGCGATATTTTCCAAGGAAATTCCTTTCGGACATTCTGCCTCACACGCGCCTGTATTGGAGCAGTTTCCAAAACCTTCCTTGTCCATTTGCTCTACCATTTGAAGTACGCGTCGTTTGGCTTCAATTTTTCCTTGCGGGAGGAGCGAAAATTGCGAAACTTTTGCAGAAACAAACAACATGGCAGAGGCGTTTTTACACGCTGCAACGCAGGCTCCACATCCAATGCACGTTGCGGCATCGAAGGCTTTGTCGGCGTCGGCTTTCGGAATTGGAATGGAGTTGGCGTCTTGCGTGTTTCCAGATGTTGGAACAGAAATAAATCCTCCAGCGTGCTGAATACGATCGAATGCTGAGCGATCTACCACCAAATCTTTGATCACCGGGAATCCTTTCGCTCTAAATGGCTCGATGTAAATAGTATCGCCATCCTTAAACATGCGCATGTGCAATTGACACGTTGTTACCCCACGATCAGGGCCGTGCGGCTCACCGTTGATGTGCATCGAGCAACTTCCACAAATTCCTTCGCGGCAATCGTGATCGAACGCAACCGGAATTTTTCCCTCGGTGATCAATTGCTCGTTCAATACGTCCATCATTTCTAGAAAGGACATGTGTTCCGATACCTCAGCAAGCTGATACGTTTCGATTTTACCCTTATCGCTCGCGCTTTTTTGTCTCCAGACTTTAAGTGTAACTTTCATTGCTTTCTTTATTTGTATGAACGTTGTTTCAGCTCAATATCATTAAATGTCAATTGTTCTTTGTGTACCACAGAATTGCTCGGATCGCCCGTCCACTCCCACGCCGCTACATAAGCGAAGTTTTCGTCGTCACGTTTTGCTTCGCCATCTTGCGGACCACCAACTTCTGTAGATTCTTCGCGGAAATGTCCTCCACAAGATTCAGTTCTATCAAGGGCATCTTTAGCAAATAACTCGCCGAGTTCAAGGAAGTCTTCAACGCGCAACGCTTTTTCTAATTCCATGTTCATCTCGTACGGTTCCCCAGGAATCATTACGTCTTTATGGAAATCAGCTCTAATTTGACGAATTTCTTCGATGGCTTCTTTCAATCCTTTTTCGTTTCGCGCCATTCCAACTTTGTCCCACATCACCTTGCCAAGCAATTTGTGAAAGTGGTCAACCGATTTGCTTCCTTTGTTGTTCATGAAGCCATCGACACGCTTTTTTACAGCGTTTTCTGCTTCAACGAATTCCGTTGTCTCGGTCGAGATCTCTCCAGTTCGAATATCATCCGACAAGTAATCTCCAATCGTATAGGGCAACACGAAATATCCGTCAGCCAAGCCTTGCATAAGTGCCGAAGCTCCCAAACGATTTGCTCCGTGATCAGAGAAATTCGCTTCTCCCGCTGCGTAGCAACCCGGAATTGTTGTCATTAAGTTGTAATCCACCCAAATTCCGCCCATCGTATAGTGAACGGCGGGATAAATCATCATCGGTGTTTTATATGGATTGAAGTCGGTGATTTTTTCATACATCTGGAACAAGTTCCCATATTTTGATTCTATCACTGCTTCGCCCAGCTCTTTAATGCGCGATTCAGACGGGTTTTCTTCACCCGAAATCATCGCTTTTTCTGATCCGTAGCGATGAATGGCAGAAGCGAAATCTAAGTAAACTGCCTCACCCGTTTTGTTCACCCCGAATCCAGCATCACAACGCTCTTTTGCTGCGCGAGAAGCTACATCACGAGGAACTAAGTTTCCAAATGCAGGGTATCGTCGTTCGAGGAAATAATCGCGGTTTTCCGCAGGAATGTCTACTGCGTTCATCTTGCCTTCACGAATCGCCATCACATCTTCTTTCTTTGCAGGAACCCAAATTCGCCCATCATTACGCAAGGATTCTGACATCAATGTCAACTTCGATTGATAATCGCCCGAACGAGGAATGCACGTTGGGTGAATTTGGGTATAGCAAGGATTTGCGAAATAAGCTCCTTTTTTGTGCACGCGCCATGCGGCGGTAACGTTGGATCCCATTGCATTGGTGGAAAGATAAAACACGTTTCCGTATCCCCCTGACGCAATCACAACTGCGTGAGCCGAATGACGTTCCAATTTTCCTGTTACCAAATCTCGGGCAATTATTCCACGGGCTTTACCTTCCACTTTTACGAGCTCTAACATCTCGTGGCGGTTGTACATTTTAATTTTTCCCTTACCAATTTGTCGGTTCATTGCTGAGTAGGCACCCAACAACAATTGCTGCCCTGTTTGACCCTTTGCGTAGAATGTTCTTGATACAAGCACTCCACCAAATGAGCGATTGTCCAATAATCCACCGTATTCACGGGCAAATGGAACTCCTTGTGCCACACATTGATCAATGATATTTCCGGAAACCTCCGCCAAACGGTACACATTCGCTTCGCGCGATCGGTAATCGCCGCCCTTCACGGTGTCGTAGAACAAACGGAAGATCGAATCGCCGTCGTTTTGGTAATTTTTTGCTGCGTTGATTCCTCCTTGAGCTGCAATAGAGTGCGCGCGTCGGGGAGAATCTTGGAAACAAAATGCTTTTACACTGTATCCCATTTCTGCGAGGGAAGCCGCTGCCGAACCACCAGCCAATCCTGTTCCAACCACGATAATGTCAATCGATCGTTTGTTGGCAGGGTTCACCAAGTTGATGTGATTTTTATGATTTGTCCATTTATCCTTAATTGGACCTTCTGGAATTTTTGCGTCTAAAGTTGCCATGCTAGCTACGTTTACTAATGATTAAAATGGTGGAAGAGTGCGATAAAAATGAATCCTGCTGGAACCAAAACAGCATACGCCACACCAAATTTTTGAAGTCCTTTTGTGTATTTATTGTTCGCCCCAACGGATTGGAATGCCGAATTGAATCCGTGTAGGAGGTGCAATGATAGAAACACGAACGAGATGCAATAAATAGCAATCCGTATTGGGTTGACGAATTTATGTGTCAAGTGGTCGAAGTAACGAATTGGCTCGCCACCCTTTGTTAATGCTCCCGTCCAATCACCTTCAATAAACTTCACCTTAAGCTCTGGAATCCAGAAGTCGTAGAAATGTAAACCCATAAAAGCTAAAATCACCAATCCGCTCCAAATCATGTTGCGACTCATCCACGTTGCGCTTGCTCCGCCGTTGTATTTCACATAGCGCACATCACGGGCGCCTCGGTTGCGAATTTCGAGTATAAACCCCATCACGAAATGGAAAACCACACCGAAAATTAAAACGGGTTGCAGGAGATACTGTACAATGAAGTTGGCCCCCATGAAGTGGGATAATTCGTTGAATATGCCCGCACTGAACACCGATGTCATGTTGATTATAAGGTGCTGAAGCAAGAAAAACATTAGGAAAAACGCGGAAAGCGCCATTGCTACTTTTCGCGCAACAGTAGATTTTAATAGGCCAGATTTACTCATGTTTGATAGAGATGAAGTATACGTTACGCAAATTTAACAGTTCGCGAACATTCACGGCCGACTTTTCTTTATTTAGACTGCTTTTAAATAAACAAGGTAGAACGAAGTTTTTCTACTTGTCCATAAATTGTAATGTTAAGAATGCGAAATTATGCAAACATGTAACACCCTGTGAACAATTCGTTATGCGCACATAAGAACTGTTAATTCTCCAAAAATGAAACATGTAATCGTTTTTTCCCTTGTGCTACTGAGCCCTCCAACTTTTGCACAAACAGCGGGAAATGAAATAGAAGAAGTAAGGGTCAAACGTGAGTTGGCATCCTACGAAGTCGTGGTTTCACCAAATCCTTCCGTGGATAATGTGTTTATCAATGCTCCCGAAGGGTCGATTTGTAGAATTGTGAGCGCGGCGGGAACCTACGTTGGAACATGGGAAGTGCGTGAAAAGGGCATCGACTTGAACGATTTAGGAATAGGAACCTACATTGCGACCATCACACTCAAAGGGCAAACAATTCACCGTCGCTTTGTGATTCTGTGATCATTAAGTTGCTGTTTAAACACGTTTCATAAATGACCTTTTAAAATGGGCTTTTGAGAGATCGAAGGTCCATTCTCTTGGTAAGAACATAATGCGTTTCACTCGTTAAATGCTAAACAAGAGTTGCAGAGTGAATTGCCCCTTTTGAATTCGAAGAGGGACAAAACCACCCCTCCACTCCTCACTAAAATCGACCCGATTACGGATCATATTTAAAATATTAGAAACAATTGCGTAATTTAACGCTAACAAAACAAATTACTGACTAACGAAGACAATGAAACGATCTACGGTGAAAACGCTTGGAGTACTCAATTTGGCGTTTCTATTATTTCTGGCACTGCCTTTTATTTCCTTCGGACAAGGATACCAAGTGAACCTCCAAGGTCAAGCCCAACAAGGTATGGGGAGCGCTGGTGCGGCCTTCGTTCAGGATGCGTCTATTCTGTTTTACAATCCTGGCGGCGCTGCATTTTTGCACAGTAATCAAGTGATCGTTGGCGGAACGCCTACTTTTGCGAAATCCACCTTCTTGGAACATAACACCAACCAAACAGCGAATACTACTTCGCCTCTTGGAACCCCCTTTGCCGTTTATGGTCAGTATGAACTGAAGGATAGCAGCAATTTGAAATTTGGCATGGCGATTTATACGCCTTTTGGTAGCACAATTGAATGGGAAGAAGCGTGGGTTGGTCGATTTGCACTTACGAGATTAGCTTTGAAAGCCATATTTTTTCAACCTACGGTTAGTTACCGAATCACGGATAAACTGGGGGTTGGCGCAGGCTTCGTGTACAGCTACGGAAGTGTGAATCTTCGTAAGGATATCCCACTGCAATTTCAAGATGGGAGCTATGGAAATGTTGAATTGGACGGAAAAGGTCATGGCTTTGGCTATAATGTCGGAATTTATTTCGAACCGACGAAGATGTTTTCGTTTGGCTTAACATACAAATCAGAAATTAATATGGCGGTGAATAAGGGAACAGCGACATTCAATGTTCCGAGTTCCGTAGAAGATAAATTTCCGTCTGGCCCTTTTACATCTTCGCTACCCTTACCCCAAGTTATCACATTATCTGCAGCCATCAGGCCGACGGAAAAATGGACGATTGCACTCGACGTGAATGCTGTTCAATGGAGCGCTTACGACACGCTTGCGTTCGATTATGAAACCAATACAGCGTCATTACAAGACACGAAATCAGCGCGAAATTATGAGAATACATTTGCATTCCGAATTGGTGTTCAGTTCAAAGCAACAGATAAATTTGATATTAGGCTTGGAGGTGGATACGCCATCTCGCCGGTTCAAAATGGCTACGTGACGCCAGAAACTCCCGATGCGAATAGAATCTATTACACAGGAGGGGTCGGCTACTCTATCAATGAAAAATTTAAGCTCGATGCATCCCTATTATTTACGCAAGTGAATCGAGAAGACACTAATATTGAGACAGGATTGAGCGGCATCTTTAAAACAAATGTAGTCGCTCCGGGTCTATCTTTAACGTATAAATTTTAATCGGATGAAGACAGGAAAAATAGTCGCTTTTGCCGCATTAACGAGTATTCTAAGCTCGTGCAAGCCCGAAATAGTCGCGCCCGAAAGCAATTATGGTGACATGGATGGAACTCGGTACGTTGCGATTGGATCAAATGGTACAGCGGGTTATTCGGACGATGCGTTGCATTTTCGTGGGCAAAGTAATTCCTATGCCGCGATTTTGTCAAAACAATTCAACCTTGTTGGAATAAGCGCTTTCAATCAACCCATCGTTCCCGAAACATCTGTTGGAATTAACCTATTCGATCAGGCGCGCCTGATTTTGGGCTATAAAACAGACTGCAAGGGTGTTACATCTCTTTCTCCTGTGCGTTATGCACCCGTGGGCGATCTGTCGATTCTGGACATGAATTACTATTTTGGAACACCCTTCAACAACATGGGAGTTCCGGGATTGAGCATAAAGAATGTAAACACCGTGGGCTATGGAAACACAGCTCTTGGACTAGGAAATTATAGTCGGTATTTTGCGCGAATGGCTTCCAATCAGGTAACGAGTTCTGTGCTGAGTGACGCCACTATGCAAAACGCCACGTTTTTCACGATTGCCCTCGGCGAGGATGATGTCATGAGCTATGCTCAAAGTGGAGGCACAACAGCCTTGCCAATTCCCGTAAATGGTGCGGCAGGAGTTGGATTTGATGGTTCGCTTTCGGAAGTTGTGAGCGAGATGAAAGCAAATGGAGCAAAAGGCGCCATCGCGAATGTTCCTGATGTGACAACTTATCCCTATTTCACAACGATTCCGTATAATGGATTGACCCTGGATGCCGAGAAGGCCCAAACGATGAACAGCGTGTTCAATCCAATTGGTTTTTCGTTTCAAGTGGGAGCAAATCCATTCACAATAGAAGACCCGACGACACCCTTCAACGTGCGAAAAATGGAGCCGGGCGAGTTGGTTCTCCTCTCCATTCCCCTCGATTCTGTGAAATGCTATGGCATGGGATCCATTGTTCCGATTCCAAGTAAATATGTGTTAACACTCGACGAAATTGCAACCATCCACACACGAATAACAAGCTACAATTCCGTGATTCAAACTATGTGCTCAACAGAAAGTTTGGCGCATGTGGACGCTCATGCACTCGTTTCATCGCTAAAATCGGGCATCGTTTACAACGGAGTATCGATGAGTACAAACTTCATTACTGGCGGTGCCTTCTCGTTGGACGGTAGAAATTTAAATCCAATTGGGCATGCATTGCTCGCAAACGCCTTCATT
>CALFOS010000003.1 GCA_937919725.1 uncultured Fluviicola sp.
CGTTCTTCCATTACTGTGGAAGTGGTTCCAAAAATGCTCAAGATTTTGGTGTGAGCTACTTCAGAATTAAACCTAGGTGCTATCATTTTTCACTCCGACGACAAACTAAAAAAGTACAAGAAGTTTCGATTGTGAACGTGAAATCCTATACGAGCGTCAACACCGAATATTACAATCTAAAAACTTCGGAGTTTTCGTTTTTCGCGAATGGAATTTGGGTGCATAATAAGTAAGCGACAATTGGGGAAGATCTTACTTCGCAATCTTAAACTGCACCGTCAAATACGCACTAATCCCATCCGAAGGTAAAATTCCAGGACCGGGATACGCCGCTGCTCGCCGAGTGAAATAACGCTGATTCGTGAAATTATTTACTCCCGCTTCCAGTTGAACGAACTTTGTGAATGCATACCGCGCAGAGAAATCGAACACCAAATACGATGGAATCAATCCAATGACGGCATCGCCAGATGGCAAAACAGAATTGGACGCATCGGAAAATTGCGCCGAATTATAGGATCCTTGCACTTGAAAACTCCAGTTTTCGAATTTGTATTTCACGCCTGACTTCATAATAAACTTGCTCACATACTCCACGCGTTTTCCGATGTAGTTGGGCTCTTTGGAGCGAATGTATCGGGCATTGATGTAAGCCACGTTCACAAACAATGAAAGCGAATGTTTGGAGGAATCAACGAAGGCTTTCAAAAAATCGAATTCCGTGAAGACTTCAATTCCTGTGTTTTGAGCGTCACCGACGTTGGTGCGTTCTTTGAATGTTGTTCCTGCTTTTGGTGCGAGTCCAATTTTATCACCATAAAAAACATAGAACGCAGCCACATCATACATCCAAAAATCCTTCGTGATTCCCCGAAAACCAAACTCTGCCGTATACCCGTACTCGTCCCTGATGTTCGTGTCGATAACAATGTTAGGGTTCGAAATTCGGATGTCCGTGAAGTTGATCGCCCGGTAATTTTGCGTGAAATTTCCATACATCGAGGATCGCTGACTAGTTTTGAATGAGGTTCCTACGCCGAACAATGGAACAAATCGTTCGACGGAATTGTCGTCAGAAATGGTGTAAACCGCAAGGGTATCTTGATTGACGGGATGGATGGAATAGCGTTTGTAATAACCGCTCGATCCACTGCTGATGGATTCCATGCGCATGCCAAAATTCACTGTCATACGCTTTCCTAAAAAGAGGATGTTTTCGGCAAATCCAGCGATATTTTCGGAGGGAAAGGTATACGCTGAGCCTTCCAAATCGTTCGGGTTTTGGTACATGAAATTGGCATCGCTCCCATCGGTCGCTCTTCCTTGATCAGCAGTGGTCGTTCCTCGATAGTACCTCGCCCCAACTAAAAATGCTCCGTGAATTTGCTTTTTCGTTTCTGGTCGTTTGAAATCGTAGCGCTGTAAAAATCGAACTTCGACTCCTGCATTTTTGAAATTTCCTGATAGCATTTCGCGATCACCTCCCGGATCTTGTTGTGTTATTTTTCCCAAAAAACCGAGTGTTTGTCGACTCGAAAGCATTCCGAAAGCGCGCACATTGAAGTGCGATTTCCGCGAAATTTCGTGATCATAATGGACCGCGAGCATGTTCCAATCCACTTTGAACCAATTTCTATTCCTCAAACTTTGCCTTGAATTTTCGTTGAATTGCAAATCGGATAATCCGCCTGCTTGTCGAGCGAGATAATTCATGTGCGTGTACTCAACGCGAAGTTTGATGTTTTCGGTGAGGTAATAACCGAGTTGTGCAAATGCTTGATGCTGATAGAATTTCGAGTTTTCGCGGTACCCATCACCTCGTTTGTATTGATGATACGCTTGGTAAAATAAACGATTTTTGGATCCCGCGACGCGATTAAACGTTCCGAGGTAGCCGTATATTCCGCCTGTGGTGCGTGATGTAAATTCGAAGGGAGTGTTGTTTGGTGCGTCTTTGATAATGAAATTGAGCAAACCTCCAAACTGAGAACCAAACTGAAGCGATGCCGAACCACGAATAATTTCGATGGATTTTAGCGCTTCAAATGGCGGCGTGTAGTAACTTTCTGGGTAACCCAAAGCATCGGCGCTGATGTCGTATCCGTTTTGGCGGGTGTTGAAATTCGCGGTTCTGTTCGGACTCAATCCTCGTCCACCAATCCCCACTTGAATTCCCGCTCCATCGCTTTCCCAAATATTCAATCCTGGCACTTTTGCGAAAATTTCCCGTGGATTTGCCGCTGATTTTGCTCCGCTCAAGTCCGCCATTTCGATCACGGCATTGGTTCCTGTGTAGATTTGTACTCCTTTAATTGGAGGTAAAAACCCAACGTCGAAGCCTTCCATGCGTTTGCGAATCACGTTGGCCCCCTCCACATCTTGGTAATGTTCTTGAAGAATCACTAATCGAATTTTTTCGAAATCCGAAGCTTCCACAATTAGCACGAGCGTATCAAAATCGGGCATTATAAAAACGAGAATGTTGTTCACTTTCGCCGGGATAGAAAATGATCCATCTTCCGAGGAACGAGCCAATTTCCCTGTGCCTTCATTCTTAATTTTCACCCCGGGAACTCCAATTTTTTTACCATCCACAACGCTTCCTTTCACTTCTTGTCCGTGAACGAAAAATGCGGTAAACACGAGCGCTATGACAAGAAAATTTTTCATTTTTTGAAAGGTTCTAACCACGTTCGATGCGCCAAATTATAGGGCAACTTAGACAAATCATGTTTTTTATCGACGAATAATTGCGATGGGCGTCCGTTCAAACTTACGTAAATCTTGGCACGGATTGCTGGATCATCAATCGGGAATTTGTAGTCGCCGAACTCTAAAACTTCACCGTCGTAATGTTGTTTCAGCATGAATGCATATTGCAAAATCATGTCCGGTTGCGTCGCCATTTGATCTTCTTGCGTTTTCGTTAAAAAATCGGCGTTCTGGATCTCCAATTCGCGTTTCGTTTTCTTGTCAACCAAATAAAATGTTGCGTGACCTTCCTTGTGCATGAGCATCACACGCCACGAAAATCGGTATCCTTCCTCGTTCCAAAACAAATCTCCTCGATAAAGCAGACAACGCAGTGGAACCAAAATTTGAACCATCACGTAGATAATTAGGACCAATCGAACCAATTTTCTAGGCATAGGCAAAGGATTTCCACTCGATCGAAGTTGTAGTTGTTTTGAACTCAGCAACCGCAAAATTCGCTCGTGAAATGAAACCGAGAAGAAGATAAGCGTAGAGAAAATCATCACCCACGGAAAAACACCAATGGGGAAAAGATACCACGTAACGAGGTGGAAAAACACAACAAAAAAGTAGGCGGTTGGACGAAAACGATTACTCAGCAGGAAAAAAACGATGAATAAATCGTACAAGCAGCCTGTCCAACTGAACGCATACGCGACCCATTCTTCTTGTAAAAAACTTCCGATGAGAGGAATGTTGTGGTGGGCTTGCAGCCATGTTTTGAGCGGCTGAGCTTCGAAGAGCCAATCGGAATCGACCTTCGCGATGCCCGCAAAAATGTAGACCACGGCGAGTTGAAACTTCAGAATTCCAATCTGCCACTGTCGCATTGCAGTGCGCGAGAGCGAAGGAAAAAATTTCGCATCGAGGGAAAAACGGGCGTTGGCTGGAAGCCAAATCATCAAAAAAGCAATGAGACTTACGAAGTAGTAATGATTGAGGTAATTCGACTTATCCAGCAATTCGACGTAGGTGAAGCACACGAAAAAGATGGACGCCGACCAGCGATAAAACAATCCGAGAATGATACCGATGGCCGATAAAATCATCAGCACGAAGGGAACGTACATCAAATTTCCTTCGAGCGGTTTCACCCAATCAAATCCGAGGTAGGTGAAATAATGCGTGGGTTGGATGTAGAGTTGATCGACCCATCCGTTGAACATAAAGCGTGAAATGCCAAAAAGCATCAATGCCCCAAAAATCATTCGGAAAACGATTAGCGGGGCATTCGAGACTTCCGTAAATGGATTGAAATATATTTTCAGACGTGATTTAATCACCGTCGTTATCTTGATAGGTGATGAGCACTCCAAAGGCGGAAGTCATGTCTGTTTTCAATGAAATTACTTGTCCTTGCATGAGCGTGTAGAGTTCGTCCAAGGCTTGTGGATTAGTTGACATGTTCGCTTCCATCGATCCAGAAAAAGAATCAATTTTTGCTAAGATTGCATCAAAATTTGCGTTGATCGTTTCATGGAGCGGCTTTCGATCGAGGTGATTGAGGTAATCATCAAATCCAACTCCTTCATTTTCAGTGGAGAATGCGTTTCCGTTGTAATAGAGTTTGAGGGCGAGGACATTTTGGCGCAACAACTCAAACGAAATCGCACTGTTTCGCGCTTCCAAGTATTCGGGCATTTGAATTCCGAGGCTTTGTTTACCGATTGGAATTCCGAGTTTCGCCACTTTCACGATTTCGTAATCGCGGTTGAATTCGTTCACCAATTCCGAAAATGCAGACGTTGTTTCGGTGCCAGTTGATTGTTTGAAGGTGGGAGCATACGCTGTCCAAGCAGCGACAATTGTTGTCGTTTCCGATTTCAATTTGGCGATCACATCCGCGGTGTAGGTCATGTAATTAGCATTGCCTACGAAGTACGAAAGAGCATTAACACGGTGCAAGAGAAAGTCGAGGGAATGGAATCCGATGGCATCGATGTTTGATGCAGATGCCAAGGTGTATGATCCAGCCGAAATATTGGCTTCAATTTTTGCCGTGTCGGATGGATACGTTCCTGTTGCGGCTTTGAATCCGTAGGATTTCATAGGCCCAAAATCGAATGGTTTCACGGTTTGCCAAGTCAAGTAGGCATCTTTCCATGCCGCGCGAACAGACTCCAAATTTGCCTGCGTAGGATTCGCTTGAAAATTCGCAAACTCCGAATCCATGTTATTCACCGTTTGCTCCAACATCCAGAGCGAAGGCGCGATCAAATTATCCGAAAAATTAGTCAACAAGCTTGCTTTATCAAACGGGGTTGCTTCGGTTCCTGGTTTGTGGCAACTTGCTGCTATTCCCAAAATCGAGATGCACAACACAATTGAAATTCGGCGAAGGTTTCTCATGATTAGTATTTTGCGTTGATGGTATTTTTGATGCTGTTGAGATCAGTCAAAGTAATCGACCAAAAATTTGCAGGGAATTGAGCCATGAGTGCCGCATGTTCGCTTGTGCTCATTTTTCTCGTCGCGAGTGGAGCATATCTCAGGTTCCACGCAAAGGCATACGCTTCTGAAAGTTCGTGTAAAAACAGTGCGTTATCTACGCCGAAATTGCTGATTGCTCCATCCAAATACGTCATGGCTTGGTATGCCGAAATCGCTTCCCATTCGTTTTGAATCGCTACAATTGCTTGATCGCGGTCGGCCAGTTCTTTTGCAGTGATGGCTGCTCGGCCTTTCAAAAAGTTGGACATCATATCGGAGTTTGAGTTGAGTACAGCATTTTGAGCGTTGCAATATTTTCCCCAAAACCGATTTGGAACGAGCAAAGGAAAGTCGGAACTCACTCCAAAATATCCGAAGGCTTCATCGAAATGATGTTCCATGGTGGTGAAATATTCTCCGTTTGCTGGGTCGACCGCTACTGAGTTGTCCACGTTCATTTCGCTCTCTCCAAAATACACATTGAGTGCTTGGTACATGAACACAGCTCCCATCAATCCTTTTTCGATTAATTGCACGTGTTCTTTTCCATTTGCGTCAAATAAATAGTTGCTTGTACCAGTGGTGAGTGTTCCCGCTTGTCCACTCGACGCTACCGAAGCATTGCTCGCACTTGCAACTGCGATCTCATTCATCCATGTGTGAAATAGCGCTGTGTCTAACGCAAAACATTTATCCTTTAGTTGTTTCGACGAGGAGAATGAAAATAATCCGTTTCCATTTCCGCCTGCGTTCGCAAACATGTCTTTCAAATCTTGCGCTGAGAGCGTTGTTGTGGTTCCCGTTTTCATCAAAACAACGAGTTCGCTCAATTGATCCAAGCGCTGCGTTTGTCCCGAAAAATTGACTGTAGAATTTCCGCCTCCATCTGTGAAATTGTAGGTAGATGGAATTGTGTATCCTGCCGGCACGCAAGAACCGTCGTCTTTTTTCGCTTTAGAATTGTAGTTGACAGCGGTAGGATCGGTGCATCCTTTTTTACAGCTTGAAACCGTGATTGTCAAGATGAACAGGAAGGAGGTAACGGTGATTAATTTCATATAGATTCGATTTTATTAGTCGAGTATAAATGCTAGTGCAAAGAAATGGTTTGTTCGCCGCTTCGACAATACCATAAAAAGGGTATTTAAAATGATTCTAAATAGAAAATCCCACTTCCATTCATCGCGTGACGAACAAAAGTGGGATTTCAGAATTTTCCGCTCAGTCTACTTTTTCAAGACGATTTTTTGCGTTGTGCGTTGTTGATCTGTGATCACGTGTAGGAAGTACGTTCCATCCGCTGCTGCTGATAAATCGATGTTGAAGGTGAGTTCTTCTCGATCCGAGTTGTAGATCATTCGACCCGTCACATCGGTGATTCGAATAGCAACTTCTTCACCCGTAGGATTCGTTAACACAATGTTCACGATTCCGTTCGTCGGGTTTGGAAATACCACGAATGTTGAACCGTTGAGTTCATCTATCCCAATAGTTGATGGCGCCACGACAATGTTGTTGACCGTAGTTGTACATCCATTTGCATCGGTAATTGTTACTGAGTACGATCCATCGTTCAAACCTGTGAGGTCTTCCGTAGATGCCGTAAATCCGTTCGGTCCTGTCCAAGCAAACGCGTAACCTGGCGTTCCCCCAGTTGGCGTGAGGTTGATCGCTCCGTCGCCTCCAAGGTTTTCATTTGTTACATTAGAAGTTCCAGAAACGGCTGTTGGTGCAGAAACAGTAACACTAATTGTAGAGGTACACGTATCGCCATCGATAATCGTAACTGTATAATTTCCAGCCGATAAACCTGTAAATATTGGGCTTGATTGCGCTCCAGTTCCGATGTTGTATGTTGCATTCGTTGAGTTTCCTGTAACGAAAGCCACTGTTAACGAGCCGTTGTTTCCTCCAGAGCATGTTGCTGGAGTAGCAGATGAGCTAAATGTTGAAGCACACAATGAAGCAATGCAGAAATTGCTGGATGTAGAAGTGTAGGACAAGGTGGTCATTTGCGCTAATGTCGCTCCTGCTCCATCCGTCAAAACCCAATCGCCGTCAATTGCGCAACCGCTTCCTGTTCCGTCCATTCCATCTCCCCAATCATCATACATAATAAGGTCGTAACATCCAGAAGCAAGGCAAAGATTTTCTGTGTTGACACTTTCACTTGGATAAGCTCCGGCATCGCCACCTGCAGCTGTTTGTCCACCACCTGGGGGAATCCCTGTCGTATTTCCGCCAAATGCTACTACTGTAGTTGTTCCAGCGTTCACAATTTCCCAGTACGTTTCGTAACCCCAACAATCAGTGCTAATGGTAAGCGTTGCGGCTTGTCCACCAATCGTTGCGTTGTAGCTCAATGCTGCGGCATCGTTCGATGGATTGGTGTCTACAACTCCATTGGGATTGCTTGTGCTCGCATTGAAAATATGCGCTCCGCCTGTTGTAGTCATGTTTGGAAGCGTGATATTCACGGATGCGTTTGTTGCCAAATTTCCTGTCCAAGAATAGGAAGTGTTCGCTGCTCCATCAATATTATATAGAATAGTAGCGGAAGTTAACGCATTACCACCAGCATTTCGGAGCGTTACGATTGGATCGAAGTTGTCGCCACAAAATTGTGCAGCTGGACTCGAGATTCCTTGGATACTTGCATCGTCGATGGTTGTTACCGCATTTGGATCCCAGCCGTCATTTGTTGTGGTCGCACCTCCACATGCAGGTGGGTTAAGTATCGCTCCAATGCCCAATCCCCATGAAACGCCCAAGCGTCCATAGTAATCGAATCCTTGGGTAGCCGTACCTGAACAAGCTGCGGAACCACCATAAAGTTGTCCAATGATGCGTCCATTTTGATCAAAAAGAGGCGATCCAGACGATCCAGGTTCTGTAACACCCGTATTCCATCCGTCCATGTACCAAACTTGCGCGCCACTGACTGCGGCGTGGTGAATGTTGTTGTTCGTTCCCTCATTTGCACGACACATTTTCTTAATATCGCCCGATGGGTGGTGAATTCCTGTTACTTGTGTAATCAGATTTTCGGTATCCACATTGTTCCATCCTGCGTAGAAAAGTCCCCAGCTAGTTGCGTTTGCTACCGACAAATTCGTCAAATTAAGCAAGGCATGATCTGCACCCGTTCCACTCACTAGGATTGTTGCTCCGTTTACCGTTGTTTGGTTGTAACTCGATGCGTTATTGAACGAAGTTGGAGTATTTCCGTTCGTTCCACACAACATTCCTGGATCTCCTTCAGGCACATCCCAATTGAATCGGAACAACCAGTTTCCCGTTCCACCACCAAGACAATGATTTGCCGTTAAGAAGTATGGATTTCCATTGCTGCAGGTATTGTTGATCAAAGCTCCTGTGCAAATTCCACTTCCGTTCACAACGATCATGGCCACAGAACGTATTTGATCGTCCCATGCGCTCACACCACCCACATACGGGTCAATTGCACAACGTGCGTCATGATTACATGCGCCAGAACTGTTCAAGGCTTTCGCCAAGCTTCTCTGAACGATATTCAAACTTCGGTAACCGTGCGTCACACCATTGATGGTGAATTTCCCTTGTCCGCGAACGGCTGCTGGCTCGAAATATTCAACCACGATGTGATCTCCGATGATCAAGTCTGTTCCTAATTCACCGCTTAGGTGATTGTTGATGGAAGTATATGCTCCAACGAGATTTGTTTGGCTGATGTCGTATAAATAAAAGTGTGCCCCTTCTGGAAAATGTACATCTTCCAGGGTTAAATTCACCGTAAGTGCCCCTGGACATTTGATTTCCATTCTCCAAATGCGATTTCCGCCCGGAAGTTCCGTCCAAACTCCGTTGGTTTTTGGGTTGAGATTGGTTTCATATTTGTAGCCAAATCGCCATGGTGAATCCTTCGCAGCATCGTTGACGATGTCTTGCGCCTGAACGGTTGCCATATCAAATCCTGGCATTATTTCACGCGGTACATCGACGACCGTAGCCGACTTTCCTTTGAGAGAAATGGGTCCGCCCACATCTGTAATTTGTGCAGTGCTGGCTAAGGAGAATACTGCGAAAGCTCCTGCTACAAGTAGTTGTTTTTTCATAATTCTAGTTTAATTTATATTGCATTCGCGGAGTTTAGTAGCCGCGTGTATTCCTATTTATTAATCACAATCGTTTTTACCTCCGATCCAAGGTTTGAATTCAAACGAAGGATGTATGTTCCGTTCGCGTAGTTCGACAAGTTGATGAGTGTAGAAATTCCGTACGAAATGTTATCGCTGTAAATTACACGTCCCGTCATATCCATCACGAAAAATTCTGCATCGCTCGCAATCTCTTCTAATTGAACCGAGAAAATTCCCGTACTTGGATTTGGACTCACTGTTAAGAGAGAAGTCGACAATTCCGTTACCGAAGCGGTTATTGGATTTGGATCATACCCGTTGTTAGTAGGAACTGTTCCTCCACAAGAAGTTGGAGCAAGAATTGAGCTCGCACCCAATCCCCAAGAAGTTCCAAAACGTCCGTAGAAATCGTACGCTCCATTGTTTGACGTTCCACTACACGCTGCTGCACCTCCGTAAAGTTGCCCGATAATTCTTCCGTTTTGATCAAATAATGGTGATCCTGATGATCCAGGCTCGGTAACACCACTGTTCCACGTATCCATGAACCAAACAGCCGCTCCTCCTTGTGCAGAGAAGTGAATGTTGTTGTTAGAGCCTTCATTTGCTTCGCAAATTTTCTTGATGTCGCCAGATGGATGATGAATTCCGTGTACTTGCGTAACAGCAGATTCCACGTTGCTGTTGTCCCACCCTGCGTAGAAAAGTCCCCACGTAACCGCATCGCTCACGGTCATGTTTGTAATTTGAAGCAAGGCGTAATCAGATCCTCCGTTGCTCGCCAAAACGGTAGCGCCATTCGCAGATTGATCGTAAGCTGCAGCCAAATTGTATGAGCTTGCAGCGTTCGTAGTTGTTGCACATGACAAGGTTGGATCACCAGCAGCCACTTCCCAATTGAATCGGAATGCCCAGTTCCCTGTGCTTCCACCCAAACAGTGGTTGGCTGTTAAAAAGTATGGCGTTCCATTGTTGCACGTATTGTTGATGAGTGCACCTGTACAAATTCCACTTCCGTTCACAACGATCATGGCTACGGAGCGGATTTGGTTTTTCCAAATGTCTCCCATTGAGCAGTTTACATCGATGTTGCAATTTCCAGAGCTGTTGAGTGCGCGCGACAAATCGTTTTGAATGGCTGCCAAACCTCTGTAGCCGTGCACAACGCTTTCAATTGTGAGGCTTCCTTGTCCTGTTACATTTGCTGGCTCGTAGTATTCCACAATCATGTGATCGCCGTGCATCAATTCCGTTCCGAGTAAACCATCTTCGCGGTTGTTTCGAGCTGTGTACGCTCCCACTCGGTTTGTTTTTTCGTCATCAAAAAGATACAGCGATGCTCCAGCTGGAAGGTGAAAATTTTCCAACAAAAGGTTGATGCTAAGCGCACCATCACAAACGATTCCTAAGTGCCACACACGACTTCCATCTGCGAGAGTTTCCCACGTCCCTGAATTTTCCAAGGTAAAATTGGTGTGGTATTTATGCCCAAAACGGTACGGTTGTGACTTGTCGAGATCGTTGATTGCATCTTCTGCTGCCGCAACGTTCGCGTCGAAGCCGCGGAGTTCTTTTGTATCTATTTGATCGAAACGTGCATTCGATTTCCAGCTAACTGGACCGCCCAAATTTGTGGTTTGCGCGATGGATGAGGCGCCCGCTAGCGTGAGCGCACAGATAAGGAGTAGATGTTTTTTCATAGTTCAATTTTAATAATGAAACTTCCCGTTTCAATGTCTTGATCAGTCAGCCGACTGATCCGCTTATTTTCGTTTTATGCTGCAACCCCTTGGCGCTGGCGTAGTTTCAGATAAAGTAGTTCCGTTGGCAAGATGAGCGATTGCATTCAAAGCGTAGGTCTCCAGCCCTGTTCGCGAATTGTCCCACGAATTATCGATGCTTCCTCTCGTCACTAGTTTTCCCGCTGCGTCCACAACAAACATATGCGGCGTTGTTTTTGCTCCAAATGCATCCGCCACAGCAGAATTGGCATCCATCAAATAACTCATTTCATACCCTTGAGCTTTCGCTCTTGCTTTCATTTTATCCATTGAGTCGTCTCCCTCGTGCTTTGCAGCGTTCGAGTTAACCAACACAAAACCAATTCCTTCAGCCTGTGCGTTTTTGTAGAGTTCGTTGTACTGCTTTTCCCATCCATCAAAGGTGTCATTTCCAACTACGAACGGACAGGTATTGCACGAAAACACGACCATCATTCCCTTTTCTCCTTGAAAATTGGATAGCGAATACAAATTTCCATCAGTTGCCGTCATTTTTAAATCCATCGCTGGAACTTTTTTACCTATTTTCAATTCTTTTTCATTCTTTACATAGAAAGACGAAACAGCGAAAGCAAGGGTTGGGAGGGCAATTGCAACAAAAAGCAATTGTTTGATTCTATTTGGTTTTGACAATGATAACATTCCTTGTTAATTTTAGCACGATGATTGATATGCAATATGCGCACACAAAGTACGAAATTATGAATAAAGTTCTAGTTATTTTAATGTCCTTGATAGGATTTAGCAGCTTCTCCCAAAAATTTACGATTCCAATTGTAAACTATCCTTTTACCGATATCATCGAGTGGAAAGGCATAGGCGCGATTTTGATGAGTAAGGATCCGAGCATGATTACGCCTCAGATAAACTTGACTTTAATTGGTGATCAAGAGGTGAGTATATGGGATCAAAAAATTAGACCTAAAAACGATAAATACTATTACCTGTCTAGCGAAAATGCGCGTTATGTGTACTTCTTAGACAACCTAGAGCTCGATGGAGGGAAGGTGTATTTCAATCAACTGAACTCGGCTGGAAATGTGAAAACGACTTCGGTTGACATTTCAAGTGCGATCAAAAAGCTAGGGTCTTACGATTACAACAAATTGGAGTTAATCAATGTGGTAGTAACCGACAAGGCCTTGGTGCATCACTTCCGATATGACGATAAAACAGACAAGAGTGTGCGCGAATTTGCTACGTTTATCACGCATCACAATATGTTGTGCTATGCGGTAGAATTGGGCGCGGTGAAAATTGCCGATTTGAAAGATGAAAACATCGGTCAGTGGAACTACATCGGATTTACCGAAGATGAAATTTATTTCGCTGCACGCGATTACAAAAGCAAGACAAAAGGATGGTCGACGCGCTCGTTTTCATCCAAAGGAAAAGAATTGACGGGAACGTTTTTGGATGCTCCAACAGATTTACTCCCGATCGAAAATATTGGTTTCGGAACAACTGGAAGTTACTATTTGGAAGAAAAACACGTGACCGAGCGAGGGCTTTTAGCACAAATCAACGGGGAAATGTTTCTCATGGGAGCCAAGCGTGGTAGTGCTGGCGCAGAATTGATTTTGTACGAACATGAAGAAGGTAAATGGAACCCATTGAACTCGATGAACTTGAATTATTTCATCGAAAATAAAAAGTTGAGGTTGGGAATTTACCCGATGAATGAAGGTTTTGGCTATCACCTCGATCACAATGGTTACAGCAAGGTAAGTATGGTGTATTTTAATCCCGGTCAAACATCGCCGCACAACGATTATACTGAACGAGCCGTGGTGAATCCAAGTAGCGTACTTTATCCAAAGAAAAAAGAAGAATTTACCGTAAATTTGCCAGAGCGGGTTCTTGTATTCAATACAAATCAACTCGGAAAAGAAGGTGAGGTAGAATTTGAATTTAGTGAAAAATGATAATCGGAATTTGTGGTGGAAGTGGGTCTGGGAAAACAACCTTGTTGAATCGACTCTATACGAGCTATAAAGGTTCAATGCCGAGTGTGTTTTCGATGGACAATTATTACCGTCCGATTGAGCACCAACAGATCGACGAAAATGGCGAAGTGAATTTCGATTTACCTTCCGCCCTCGACGAGCAAAAACTCATAAAAGATCTTCAGAAACTGGTGAACGGTGAAGAAATTGTGGTGAAAGAATACCACTTTAATTCGCCACCCGACAAACACGTATTGATTACGATTCGTCCGTCGGACATTCTAATTGTGGAAGGATTATTTCTATTTCATTATCCCGAAGTGCGCAAGTTGCTCGACTTCTCGGTGTTCATTCACGTTGATCCCAAAATTCAGCTGGATAGACGCTTGTACCGCGATCAAGAAACACGGGGCTATTCGCGCGAAGCAATCCTTTATCAATGGCACAACCACGTTATTCCATGCTTCGATAATTATTTGCTACCTTACCAGAACGAAGCTGATTTTCTCTTCAGAAATGACTCAAATGCGGATGCCGATTTTGAGAGTTTGACCAAAGAGATTGAGCACCGACTGGAGGGGCAAAAAGCATGGTGAAAAGAGCAATCAGAAAATATTATATCCTAATCGCCGCGATTGTTTGCACAATCTCCTTTGGGGTCTATTTACTAAACGTTCACGCGCACGGAGCGTCAGCTAAAGCCGTTACGACCTTTGAAAATTCGCTGCACAAGAAGCAAGACGCGCTCGACAGAGAACTAGATTTTTTCGAAAAAAAACTTTATTACAAGGACATCAATGATGTTTGGCGAAAAATCGAGCAGCAATCGAAGATGAATTTTCATGTGTACAGAAACGATTCGTTGATTTACTGGAACACGAATCAACTTCCCATTATTCGTTTTGCTGATATTCACTTTCCCTCAAACGGAATTTTACACCTCCAAAACGGCTGGTACTGCGCAAAAACAATCGAAGTAGGCGATTATTTGGTGTGCTGTTCTTTCCTGATTAAACAAGAATATTCCTACGAAAACAGGGAGTTGATCAACTCTTTTTCGCCCGGTTTGGAACTCGGCTTTGCGGCTAGTTTGAGCGTAGAAGAAGATCACGGTTATCCTGTGAAGCTGAAAGATAAATCCTTTGCGTTTTCCATTGTTCCATCCGAAACCCAAGCCATTTCGCATTGGGAATCGGTGATCCTTTTCATACTCCACATCTCTTCTATTGCGCTTTGGCTTTTGTTGTTGACCAAACTCGTAAAGCGGTTCCCAATTGCACTACGCGCAAGCATTCCTTTTACTTTGCTGCTGCTCCGTTACTTGTCTTTGAAGTTAGGTTGGTTCCATTTTATGGAAGGAACAGAAGTGCACGAGCCCAGTCTTTATGGAACCAACGAATGGTTCCCGAACCTTGTGGAGTACTCCATCAATATTGCTGTTTTCATTTACCTCATGTATGAGGTGCGCAGGTTTTTGACAATGGCCAAAGAAAATTTGTTTGGCAAAGTGATCACTATTGCGGTTTTTGTTTCGTCGATATTTTGCTGGGTACTTTTGGTGCACTTGAACCAAGGACTGATCGAAAATTCTTCTATCCCTTTGGTGATCGATCAACTCTTCGAATTAAACATGTACTCGATGCTTGCCATGGCGAGTATTGGATTTTTCATTTATGCATACTATTTGCTCGTACGCGATTCCATCATTCGCTGCAAAGAAGCTGGATGGAGCGCAATTCATATGGCGATGATCACCTTTTTTGGTGCGTGCCTGTTCTTCTTCTACGAACTCAATGCGGGTGGCGAACTTTCCTTCAACGCGATTTTTCCTGGCATGCTCTACGGGTTTTTAGTGTACATCCTTTATCGTTTTGGCGGAATCCGACAATTGGGATCTGGATTGATTCTTTTGGTGTTGTTTTCACTCGTGACTGCTGGAAACATAGCCCAATTCAATGAGAAAAAAGAACGTAGCGAGCGCGAGCTCTATGCCAATCAACTGGCGACGGAGAAAAACATTGTCACCGAGGCAGAGTACTTTCAGTTGGCTGATAAAATTAAGGATGACAATTTCCTCCAGCGTTTCATTGGTTCACCGCAAACGATGAGTGTTTCCGATTTTCAGGAAGGGATGGAACGCCGACTTTTTAACGGGTACTGGGAACGCTACGAAATGTCGTTTAGCTTATTCGATTCCGATCAAAAACCGCTCATTGAATACCGAAAAGACCCCGACGAATTATACGCCGAACTGCAATCTATCGTTGATAAATCGGGTATTCCATCAGAATTGGACGAAAATATATACTTCATTTCAGACTACTCGGGACAGTTCAGTTACATCATCCGACAGCCGCTAAAATCGCAAGACACAAAGGCATCGGCCATTTTGTTTTGTACGCTAAAATCGAAGAAGATACCCGAAGAAATTGGATTTCCTCGGTTGCTCATCTCGCAACAAACGGGAGTTTTTGAAACGCTCGAATCAAACTCGATTGCGAAATACCACGATAGCAGGTTGGTAACAAAGTACGGCGATTTCAATTATCCATCGTCGCACAAAGTGATGGTTCCATCTTCGCTGAAATCGAAAGGCTTTTTTGATTTTGGTGAATACAACCATTATGCGCTCAAAAAGGACGGTAATGACGTGGTGATTTTGTCGAGTAAAAATTTCACTACACTCGATTTGGTGACATCCTTCTCTTATTTGTTCAGCTTTTTCGGTCTCTTGTTACTCCCGCTTTTGTTCCGATTCAACTCGGGTCAGCCTACTCGAAGAACGTTTAGCTTGGCGATGAAAATTCAGTTGGTGTTGATTTCTCTCGTTTTCTTGTCGCTTTTGGCTTTTGGCTGGGGCAGCGGGGTTTTTGTGAGCAATCAGTACAACCAATATACGGACGACGTGATTCGCGAGAAGCTAAAATCCCTGGAGACGGAAGTGCGCGCAAAGCTGGGCGATTTTGAGAAATTATCGATTTACGACAATGGAAATTACATGCAATACATTTTGCAGAAATTTGCGAAGGTCTTTTTCACGGACATTAATTTGTACGACAACGACGGATATTTGCTCGCCACCTCGCGCCCAAAAGTATTCAACGTTGGTTTACTAAGCGAACAGATGAATCCTATTGCGTATAAACAGATGCACTACAATTTGAAAAGTGAATTTGTGCACGCCGAAAAAATTGGCGAGCTCGATTATTCTTCGGCGTATCTTCCGTTCTACAACAACAAGGGCGATCGGATGGGCTTCATCAACTTGCAGCATTTCGGTCAGCAGCGCGAGTTTGAAAACCAGATCCAAAAATTTATGGTGGCGATCATCAACGTGTTTATTTTACTCCTAGCGATTTCGATTGTGTTGGCGATATTCATTTCCGCGTGGTTGACCTCGCCGCTTCGGATTTTGCAAGAAAGTTTTGCGAGCGTGAAATTTGGAAAATACAACGAGCAAATTTCTTACGACCGTGAAGATGAGATTGGCGCCTTGGTGAAAGACTACAACCAGAAACTACTCGAATTGGAATTTGCCGCCCAACAATTAGCGAAGAGCGAGCGAGAATCTGCTTGGCGTGAAATGGCGAAACAGGTGGCCCACGAGATTAAAAATCCCTTGACACCAATGAAACTGAGCGTGCAGCAGTTGTTGCGCGTGTACGATCCCGACGACCCGAAAAGTGTTGAGAAATTGCAGAAAGTAGCGAATTCGATGATCGAGCAGATTGATGCCTTGACGAACATTGCCAATGAGTTTTCATCGTTTGCGAAGATGCCAAATCCGCACGAAGGTCGCTTGGAATTGGTGGCACTTGTGCGCGGTGTAAGTGAAGTATTTGCCGCGGCCGATAAAATGGAACTCGAGATTTCTGCTAAACCTAAGGAGATTTTTGTGCTCGCAGACAAGGATCAGTTTGTGCGTGTATTCAACAACTTGATTAAGAATGCTACCCAAGCCATTCCGAATGATCAGGAAGGTAAAATATCGATAGAGATGTTTATCAAAGCTGACAAGGTTCACGTGCGCTTGAGCGACAACGGCGTTGGGATTGACCCATCGAAGGTAGGGAAGATTTTTGTCCCCTATTTCACAACGAAAAGCACGGGGACGGGATTAGGTTTAGCGATGGTGCGACAGATTATTGAGAATCATCAAGGAACGATTGATTTTGATACGGAGTTTGGTGTTGGGACGACTTTTGAGATTGTTTTACCAGTGACGGAGTGAGGGGGAGACTTTAGACGTGGAGACAGGAGACTTGACTTTATTCCACTGATTGAGGAGGTTGAGGTGTCGAAACGCAGGAACAAAAAAACAGTCGTCTTCCGGAGAAAACGACTGTTTGGATAAATGTTATATGATTCGCTTAGTGTTCGCTCGCGGATTTTTTCTCCAACAATTCCGCTTCAAAGGCATCGTATTTTAGTTTGAGGGCTTCGAATTTCGTAATTTTTGTGCGGGTTTGGCTGGCGTATGCTACGTCTTTTGATTCTTCGTAGGCTGCTAGTTCCGTTTTCAATTCGCTGATTTTTGTGTCGATGGATTTCGCGACGTAGCCAACGAATTGTGGCAAGAACATTTGTGTGTACAATCCGCCTTTTCCTTCGAGTCCTTTGTAAAGATCATACGATTTTTCGTAAATGTCGTAGTCCTGACGGGTCACAAATCCTGTGTACGCGCCAATCACGCCGAGTTTATCGTAGCCTTGAAGCACGTTTCCGTTGATGATGTTTTCGAATAAGTTGTATTTTTCTGGGCCTGCGTGACCAGCGTACAACTGAGCAATTCCGGAGAGCATTTTCGACGATTTCTCATTTTCCAATGGTGCTGCCAATGCGAGTGCTTTCTCTGGATTGTCTTTTCCGAGTGAGCTCAAAGCCGACGATATAACACTGTAGGAAGAATCGCTTGCAATGGCCGCGATGTACAAGGGCTCCACTTCATTTGGTTCCATCAACTTTCCTAATTTTGCCAGGGCTGCACCTCGAACGCTCGATTTTGGATCTTTTACCACCATTTCTTTGAGTACTGCAATGGCTTCAATTTTCTTATCATCTTTCAGCTTGGTCGTTAATGCAATCGCTTCTTCGCGGATTCCCCAAAATGGATCTTTCAATGCGTCCATGATGAGTTGTTGACTTTCGGGACTAGAACCTTTCGAGCCGTTTATCAATCCTTCCCGACGCGCTAGGTAACGCTCACCGTTGTAATATTGGTGAATGTAGATTTCCCGTGGTTTGTCTTCGCGCATTTTTGCCAAGACCATTTGCTGATAATCATACACGTAGCCTTTCAAATCTCCTTCGAAAGGAAGTGAAATTTTCTCAGTCAATTCGTCTACTACCACTTTATGGATGTGTTTACCTTTATCATCGAAGATGGCGATTTCCATCGGCAATTTAAAAATGGGCGATAATTCTACGTTTTGTTTTTGCTGAACGGTGATGTCCAAGGTCTTTTTCTCGCTGTTCACCACTTGATCGAACTCCAAGATTGGATGCGCCGATCCAAGGAACCATTGATTGAAGAACCAATTCAAATCTTCGCCAGAAACTTCCTCAAATGCTATGCGAAGTTGGTGAAATTCTGCTGGTTTGAATTTGTTTTTTTCGAGGTAGTTTTTCATTCCTGCGAAAAATGCTTCATCACCCAAATAGTTGCGAAGCATGTGCAAAATCCGACCTCCTTTGTTGTAGGAATGTCCATCGAACATGTCTTCTTTGTCGTTGAAATCGAACCAAATCAAATCGTGGTATCCTCCCATTTGCGCGCTTTGGTAATAACCATCCGCTTCTTCGTCTGCGTAGTAATCTGCTTGATCCAAGCCGAAGCGTTTCTCGTCCCACAAGTACTGCGAGTAGTTCGCAAACGATTCGTTGAGCGGAAGATTCGACCATGATTCGCAGGTCACTAAATCACCAAACCAGTGGTGGAAAAGCTCGTGAGCAATCGTTGATTGGTCGTTGTCGTCTAACAATTCGCGTTTGTTTTTGTAAACGAAATCACCAAAAACAACCGCTCCTGTGTTTTCCATTGCTCCAGAAACGTAGTCGCGCACCACAATTTGGTGGTATTTGTCCCACGGATAATTTACGCCTGTCAATTCCGAAAAGTACTTGATCATCGCTGGTGTTTCACCAAAAATAGTGCGTGCATACTGTTCCCATTCTGGCTCCACGTAGTAGTTCACTTCCATGGTAGTTCCGTCTGTGCGTTTGTAGGAATCTTTCACAATTTTGAATTCGCCAACTCCCATCATAAATAAGTAGGGAGCGTGTGGCAAGTCTTGTTTCCAATGATCGACACGTTTTCCGTCCGACGTTTTTTCGCTCGAAATCAATTTCCCATTCGAAAGCGTCGTGTATTTGTTGTCTACTTTGATGAAGATTTCCTGTGTTGTTTTCGCATTTGGTGAGTCGATTGTTGGGAACCAAACCGAGCTGGATTCTGTTTCACCTTGCGTCCAAATTTGTGGCATTTTTCCTTCTTCTTCTCCTTTTGGATTGATGAAATACAAGCCCTTGTCGGATAATATGGCCGCGCTTCCTTCTGTTTCGCGTTCATCTGGACGAGCAACGTAGTCGATGGTGACTGTATATTTATCGTCTCGTGTGAATTCTCGTCCGAAGTAAATTGTGAGAATGTCGTTTTCGTAATGGTATTTCAAAGGTGATTTCCCAAGCGCTACGGAGTTGATCTTCATTCCTTTCGCATTCAAAATCAGTTTGTCGGCTGGATAAAAATGCGGTTTCGCGGTGATTTGAGCCAGTCCGTTCATGCGCGATTGTGCCCAGTCGAATTCCACTTCCAAGCGCGTGTGAATCAAATCCGTGAGAATGGTGTTCGTTTCTTGGTAAACCGGTCTTTCTGTTGGGAGTTCTGCGACAGGTTCTTCCCATTCGAGAATGCCAGAAGTTTCCTCCGTTTCTTGCGAAATGACCACTTCATCGCCAGATTCTCCAACTTTACAAGCCGAAAGTGCGACCAAGGCACTCAGTATAATTAAGTATTTTTTCATGTTAGTTTGAAATTATTCCACGTAAAGAACAGAATTAATATTGATTTGCTTCGGAAATATTACAGCATCGGGCAATGATTCTGTTATTTTTGTAGAAAACGCTGATAAATGGCAAATTCAAATTGGAGTGTCGACGGTCAAGAGATCGTAAGTGGAGGAAATTCTCGGATTACATGGGACGATCACCGATTCTTTACCTTGGTTCACAATGGAGTGAGCTTTCATGGCGAGGTGATGAAGGAAGATTTGGAGAACAATGCGGTTCGTTTGAAAATCAACCACCGTGTTTTTGAAGTGAAGAAACATGGACCACTCGACGAGTTGATCGCTTCGATGGGATTGGACAAACCAAAAATTCGTCAGTTGAAAGAACTTATTGCGCCAATGCCCGGACGAATTGTGAATATCGCGGTTGAAATTGGTCAGCAATTGGATATTGGTGATGAAATTTTGTCGCTCGAAGCCATGAAAATGGAGAACGTGCTCAAGGCTGAGGGAACTGGGAAAGTGAAATCAATTTCTGTTATCAAGGATCAAGTGGTTGAGAAAGGATCTGTTTTGATCGAATTCGAGTAAAACCGTGAGCGCTCGACAGGGGATCTCATTTCTTTTTTTGGCGGCGATTCATCTTGTTTTTATAGCTGTATTTTTTCTGGACGATTCGACTAGTTTCGGTGTGAAATCCGTCATTTTATCTTCTGCCATTTTGTTGATTTTCGGCTATTTTCGCGCTCCGAAATCCGAAGCAAGGCATTCAAAAATTGAAACGCTCGCTTTTCCCTTCGTGATCGCCGCAGCAGGAGTTCTCACGTATTACTTCATCACCGATTTAGCTGTTGGCCCAGTGGTTGCCTCGGCGGGAATTGGATTTATCGCTTCCTATTTCCCGAACATTTTCAAGTCAGATTTTCTGAAATCGCTCCCCGATCCTATTTACTGTGGAACGTTTGTGGGGATGTGCGGCAGCTTTCTCACAGAAGATTACTTTTTCATTTCCTACGCGGGATTGGCTGCTGGTGTCATTTACATTCTCACGCGGGATGCGCTGAATGGAGTGGGTGGTAAATTGGGAACGATTGCTTTTGGTGGCGTTGTGATTGTGTCATTTATTTTCGGGCTGCTATGAATGAATTGATCCTTTTCATTTCTGGCGGACTTGGCGCTTTACTCACCTTCATCGTCGCGCATGAGTTGAAACAAGGCGCTGTTCGTGCTTCGGCTGGCTTGTCGCTGATCGTTGGACTCGTTTTTTACGGACTTGCTGAGTTGGTGGGTCCCATTTTGGCGATTGAAATTCCTTTGGTTTTCTTCGGCGCTAGTTTTGTGGGCATGACGGGAAGCGCGGTTGTGAAGGGCAAATGGTTGATTCTTTTCGGAGGATTGATTTTTTCTGGAATTTATTTGGCTTCGACTGAAGTTTTCGATGGATTTGGTGGGAAGTTGGGGACGGCTGCTTGCGTTTCTAGTTTGTTGGTTTTGGGGGTTGGTTTTCTGTTGGAGAGGGTTTTAACCACGAAGAGCACGAAGGATGCAAAGTAAGGTTGGTGACTTCGACTCCGCTCAGTCACCAACTTGAGGTCGATTTTCATCCCCCAATTAGCAGAGCTGAAGTCAGTGAGCTTGATTTTTCCACAAAAAAAGGACCCTCACGAGTCCTTCTATCTGTTTTAATTGGTTAATGACTGGGCAAAGGCCTTCCTGATAATGATGGGGTATTTAGCACCGAATTCGGTGATACACCATTCTTGAAATCGTTTGATTTCCTCTGCATCCGTGATCCACTTTTGAGCTTTGTACAGTTCTTTCTGAAACAACTGCGAGTCGAAGCTAACAACACGGAGAATTTTCTTTGTTAATTCTAGCATACTCATATTAAGTGTGATTTCGTCCTGAAAATATAACGAAAGTTATTCGATAATCGCATGGGAAAAAACGTTAAAAAACGAACATCGCCGTGTCACAGGGAATGCACGCGAAAATGGTAATGTTGAAAATTGTGCTAGAGCTGCTTTTTTATCACTTGGTACACTTCTTCGGTAACTGCATCACGCACATAAATGAGCACGTGCATGTTGCTTGAATCGTATTGCGAAGGAAGTTCATAAATGTAAAAGAAATTGTAATCTCCATTCGCGTTCATGTGAGCCACGTCTAACGTTCTACCGAAGTTGAAACCGTCAATCGTTCCGCGGAAAATATCACGGTGTACATAATTGTAATCCGTAGAGGATGGAAATTTTTGCGGTGCCTGCAGTGAATCTTCAATCAACTGAACAACAACTTTCAATTCGTTTGTAAGCGTTGGATCAATCACATCAATTTCTGTATGCAAGAACAAGCCGCGCGTTGATGGGTAATAATTGGCAACAGCCTGAATGTTGACTTTTAAATCATTTGTAGCGATCATTGCGTCGGTTGCAGACGCCCAAGTGTTTGCTGCTGTAACCGGATAACCATTGCCGTGATCTTTACGACTCACACTACCAAAAGGATTTCCCTGGAAGGGTGAGCCTGGTGTATCCACCCCGAATCGTTTGCCAATCAACAATCCTTCAGGACATGTGAAATCGACCACAAAAGTGGGTGATGAGAGTTGCTGAAACGCCTCAATCAAGCCGGACGCTCCCGTATGTACCGATGAAACATACACGCGACCTGGATTATCATCCTCTAATTGCAATGCTAATGCCGCTGCCGCTGGACAATAAATACATTGATGACCTGTGTAATCTTCGATTAAAACGTTGCGGTTAACATTTGTGTTCGTCGTGAATGTTGGCCAAACGTTTGTTGCATAATGTGCGCTGTCTCCATTTGGATACAATGCCCACGAACCTTGAGGCGCTCCAACTGGATATGGATTCTGCACCTTATCGCACGAAGCGAATCCAACTGCTGTAATTGCTAAAATAAATAGTATCTTTTTCATCGTTCGGTGTTTTAGAAACTTTGAGTAAATGAGAGCGTTAATCCATTGGATGCTGGTACAAATCGGCAAACCCCGCCAACACAGAACAAACCTGCACGCTGACGTCCGTATCCTGCGCTAATTCGCGTCGATCCTTTGATGTATCCAAATGTTGCGTAGAAGTAGTGCAAGCGTAAATCTTCTGTAGCGTTTCCGTAGTTGTACTGATCCATCACGCTAAAAAACCAGTGTGGAGAAACCGTGTACTCAATGAGAGCTGTCGCCCAATTTCCTTTGTCGTTGATGTCGCCGTGCTTATCTTTTGCGATGAACAAGCCTTGCAATTCGGCGCGTACAGAATGTGTTTTGCTGATTTTGTACTGCGCTTCGATTACCCCAATATTTGTGTGAATCAATCCTTTGGCATCACCTGTTACTTTGGCAACGTCGTTGTTCAATACGATGTTGAAGTATGCGAGCGATAATTTGAATTTTGAGTTGAATTTTCGCTCGATGTTGATATTGATGTCTCTCCAGTACAAACTGTCACTCGTGTCGAAAACACCCGTACGGTATCCAACACCTGTTGAGTCACCAATCGCGTCAAGCCCTTCGGTATGTCGGTTTGGACCGTATGCGGTTGAGAAATTTCCGTTGATCGACGTTCCATATTTCCCGCCGAGCTTCGATCCTTTTTTGATCGTGTACAACACTTCGGCTTGGTACGCCATTTCGCCAACCGGCTGGGTTGCATACGGGTAAAGTGATGCAACTAAATTATACGTGTGTGTTTTGTTGAGTGCTGGCAAATAGTTGATGAAAGCGTCTTGCAATTCTTTGGTTCTGTCAGAACGGTAACTCATGTTGTCCACCGATTTCGCTGAGACCAAAATTCCAAGTCCTCGCTGGCTGTATCCCAAATTGGCAATCGCGGCATGACCGTAATTGTAATTGAATCCGTTGTCCGTCGATGGATCTTGTTCCTTTATAATGTATTCTCCGTTGAGGGTGAATTTTCCGTAGCGAAGTGCCGCACGACCACCATATGATCCCACATTTTCGGGAAGAATCAAATCTTCCCTGTCATCGACTTGGTATTTACTCATAAACGAACCACCGATGGTAACGTCCAATTTCTTGCCTTCCAATTTTTTGAAGGTTGAGTTGAGGTGCATTTCACCATCAAAACCTCGAACGATTCCAGCACTGTGTACAATTCTACCTTCCTGAAAAGAAAGTCGTTGCAGGCCGTATACTCCTTTGACGGTAATTCCTTGATAAGGTGTGAGTTTGAGTCGAACCCCATCCATCATATTGTCGTAACCAAGTCCGCGATCTTCGTACGCTCTAAAAATCATTCCCGAACCAAATTGCTCATAGAACGAACCGATGGTCACATCCACAAAATCGTTGGTATAACCGATGTAGCGCATCCCGATTCCTGTTCCGTCAAAACGATTTGGATAGCCCTGAATTCTAGGTAAGTACGACTCTGCCCTCAACCCAGCTTTAAACTTTCCGTTGGTGTAGTACACATTCATGTACGTGTTCATCAGGCCTTTTTGAGCTGGTTGATTTGCACCAATCAGCGTGTCATCGTTGAGGTACTGAAACGTGCTTTCGATGTTGCCAGTTATAGATCCAGCGTTATTGACTTGACCGAAGCCCGCAAAGGAAAGAAAGCCCGCAATTAAGCAGATAGAAAATTTCATCATAGAAGTTAATAAATCGAGCCGAAGCTCAGTAGTGTATGCTTATTCTTGTTCAGCCACTATTCTAACAAGTGCTTCGTACAATTTGTCTTCATCACCTGGAGAGTAGTTATTATGTGAGTAACGAATAGTTCCGTCTTTATCGATAATGAATGTATGAGGCACATTGTTCACACCCATCGCTCTTCTGAAATCGAAGTTCGGGTCCATCAAAATTTCGTAATCCCAGCTTTTTCCGTTTACTACAAGCGGAACCGAGTTTTTAGTTTTTTCGTCATCAACTGAAACGGCCACCAAAGTAACTCCTGTTTCCTCCTGCCAATCTTCGTACACCTCACTGATCATGTTCAACTCAGCCTTACACGGTTTGCACCATGTTGCCCAAAAACTAATAATTACTGGACCTTCGAATCCCATTTCTGCCGTGTTTACTGTGTTTCCTTCCATATCTTTCAATTGAATTGATGGAAGTTTTTTTCCTGTCTCCTTCGAGAACTCAAGTGTTTCTGCTTCTTGAGCAAATGAACCCATCGCCATGGATAGTCCGATAAAGAGTAAAGCTATTTTTTTCATGATTCAGTTTTCTTTTTTTGTTCGGTTGGAATTATTCAAAAACCCTGCCGAAGTCAAATGTACAAGATTTTTGCTGTTCACAATCTCAGAAGTTCTTTTTGACTATTGTATTCCTATTTAATTACTAAATGTATTAAACCCTTGTTTTTGTTGATATTATCACTCCCGAACAACTATCATTCTTTCATTTTCACAATCTGGTTCGATCCTTGATAGGTTTGCATTTGTATAGGTGAAAGGCTTATATTTGTGTAGAACAAAACGATTTAGCATGAAAAGAACGTTACTTACTATATTAACTATTGCTGGTTTCGCTAGTCTTTCTTTTGGTCAGATTGAAATGAGCGTAGGAGCTTCTGGAGATATTTCAGGAACTCAAATTGACTATGTGTCTGCCGGTGCAGAGGTGGTAGTTGATGTTCACGTTGACAATAAAACGGGCGTCACGAAAAATTTAACCATCCAACGTGTTCGAATTAACGAAACAACAGGTTGGACGGATTACGTTTGCTGGGGACATTCTACGGATCCATTCGGTGGAGTTTGCTATGCTTCAAGCGCGAACAATCCATGGACTACAGGAACCCCTGTAACTATTGATAACGATGAGGCCGGATCAATCGCAATTCACATCAGCCCAGTTGGCGACAATGGTTGTACAATCTACCGATACAGAGTAATGGATGGTTCAACAGCGTTAGATTCGTTGGATATCAGTGTGTGTAAAACAGCTGGAATCGAAGAAATCACTCCATTCTCTATTTCTATCGCTCCAAATCCTGCGAACACTTACGTGAAAGTGAAAACTACTGTTGACGGTTCTACCGTGAAAATGGTGGATGTTCTCGGAAATGTTGTATTGAAAGAAACGGTAATGGGATCGACAAAAACAATCAACACAGAAAGTTTCAAAAATGGCGTTTACTTCATTATTGTTGAGGCAGACGGCGAGAAACCAATCAATCGAAAAGTAATTGTGAGGCACTAATCTCACATCGAAACATACAGAAGGCGGATCGATTGATTCGCCTTTTTTTGTGCCTGCATAAGTTATGAGCGATTTTGTATCTTTGGGACGCATGAGCAATTCCCCATTTCCGTCGATGTATCATTTAGCGATCCAAGCATCCATTCTTGCTTCGGAAGTAATCTCTGAGATTTATCGTGAGCCTGTTGTGCCTGTGATCAAGGAAGATGGTTCGCCGGTAACGAAAGCTGATTTCGCAGCGTCGGAGGTAATCTCGGATCTCTTAGAAACAACGAACATTCCTGTTCTCGGCGAAGAACGCGAAAAAGCGAGTTTTGAAGAACGCTTGAAGTGGACAGAAAATTGGTGCGTCGATCCACTTGATGGAACGCGGATGTTTCTGAAACGCAACGGCGAATTCTCCGTCAATATAGCACATATCGTTGGAAATAAAGCTGTTTTTGGAGTCATTGCAAGTCCTGTAAATCGGGAAGTGCTTGTGGGTGGACCAACCTTCGGATGCTTTTTAATTCCCTTCGATCAATTCGAATCTCCCGAAAATTGGACCGAACTCAAAGAACATTCCGAACGCAACGATCCTCTTCAAATTATCTGTTCGCACAGCTATCAAGCATTTCACGGCGGAACTCAATTTGAAGAATACACCGAAAATCGTTCGCACGAATACATCCGGAAAGGAAGCGCAATTAAGTTTTTTGATCTCGCTTTGGGCGAAGCAGACATTTACCCACGTTTTGCACCAACTATGGAGTGGGATATTGCTGCAGGACATGCCATTTTGAATGCGCTCGGCGGAACAGTCGTGAATGCACACACGAATCAACCTTTGACATATAATAAGGAAGATTTGTTCAATCCACACTTCATCGCCAAAACAAAAGCAGTTTTGTCATGAATCGAATGCTCGTCATAGCGATCTGCTGCTTTGGTAACTTCCATTTGTTCGGACAACAAAACATGCTCCCGATGCACTCGTTTTACAAAGATCAATTGTTTGCTAATAAATTAAGTCGACCTTATAATGAAGGATCATTTCTCCCTGTGAGCGAAGGCGACTGCAATTTGATGCCCGCCTTACGCGATTCAACATTACGGTATTACACCGCCACGGACATCCTCTTCAACAAGCACCTCATCGAAATCACGAGCACGGATTGTTACATCACCATCAGTCCCGCTGCCGATATTTCCTACGGAAAGGATTTTTCTGACACCACTGACCGACGCTTGATGCAAAACACACGCGGCGTTTTCGTGGAAGGTGATCTCTTCAAGAAATTCTCCTTCGCGACCTCTTTTTACGAGAATCAAGCACGATTTACGCCCTACGAAACGAATTATTACAGCAGCGTCGGCGAGCGTTACAAAAATTCGGGAGGCGAATATTACGCTCAAAACGCCGTGATTCCAGGCGCCGGAAGAACGAAAGATTTCAAGGGAGACGGGTACGATTATGCATTCGCTGTAGGCTATTTCTCTTACGCACCGATCAAACAATTGCGCATTACGGCAGGAAATAATCCGCAATTTATTGGCGACGGACATCGATCGTTATTGCTTTCCGACAACTCCTTCGCAGCTCCCTATCTTCGCTTGGATTGGAAAATAAATCCGAAGTTCAATTTCACTTATTACCGATCGCGCTTGATTAATTTGTTCCGCCGAGGAGTGAGCAGTTCGGCTGAAGTGTACTACGAAACGAAAGGATACTCCGTGAATTATTTCACGTACAAACCGAACGAAAAAATGAGCATTAGCTTGTTCGAAGGGTCGATTTGGAACCGAGGCGATTCAATCACTAGCACGTTTTCGCATCCGCTGTATTTCAACCCCATTCCGTTTGTTTCAAGTTTGATTTTGAAGGGGCAAAATGAGGTCGTTTCTCTCCTGGGATTGAACGCAAATTTTCAACTAGCAGACAATCACCGCGTATATGGGCAAGTGGCGATGAACGATTGGAATGCGAAAAAAATTGGCTATCAACTCGGTTACCGCGGCTACAATTTCTTCGGATTGAATGATTTTATGGTACAACTCGAATTCAACGCAGTTCCCTCGCGCATGTGCGAGACTGACAATCCTCGGCTGAATTATTCGCACTTCAATTTACCGCTTGCACACACAAAAGGAAGTGGATTCAGAGAAATGATTTTGCGCGCGAATTACGAATTCAAACATTGGTTTGTCGACCTGAAATCGGTGTGTTACATCTTGGACGATTATGCCCAAGAGGCACATTTGGCACTCTACGAATCAAGTCCAAGGATTGACGGAGCGATTTTTTATCAAGCTGTTGAAGTTGGATATCGTTTCAATCGAAAAATGAATTTGTCCATTTTTGGACGCTGGAGATGGCGAACAACTTCCGAAGCGGGCATTCCGATTTCCAATACAGTACAAGTTGGAATGCGCACTGCGCTCACGAATCATTACAACGATTTCTGATGAAGCTACTCATCTATATAACGCTATTGAGCTCAACATTCTCATTTGGTCAAGCCGAAATCGGTCGCCTGTACGAGGAACTTCCGAGTGATTCCATCGTGGAGCGCGGCGCACAAACCCATACAAGCCTAAAACCTCAGATTCGCCAAGCAAATTTTGCGAAAAACTACCTTCGCTTTTCCGTTTTGGGCGATTTGAACTATGTGCAACGCGAGGTATTGAACTACAAACTCGGACTCGGCGGTGAAGTGTCTGCGGTATTGAACGATAAATGGTATTTCCAAGCAGCGGCCATTCAAGGCATGAGTAATTTGGATTCTATTTTCGAGCCGAAATCGTATGGGTCCATCGCGCAGCCGAATGCGACGGTTTTGTACACCGATATCCGCAGCAGGGTCTCTTACACGCCGAACCATATTTTCAATTTTCAAATCGGTTTGGACCACAATTTTATCGGCGAAGGAAGTCGGTCCTTGTTTTTGAGCGATTACGGAAAACCTTATCCGTTTGGATTGATTCGTGCGAAATTTTGGCGCTTCGAGTACAGCGTTTTGTATCAATTTATGAAGGAGCGCGACCAAAATCGGTGGGAAGGAAAATTTGCATCGAGTCACCACATTTCGTTTAACCCTGCGAAATGGCTGAACATCGGAATTTTTGAATCGGTGATTTTTCAGCCCAAAGACACGTTACTCCAGCGCGGCTTCGACGTTGAATATTTGAATCCCGTCGTTTTTTACCGTCCGCAGGAGTACTCGCTCGGGTCTTCCGACAACGTGTTGCTCGGATTGGAAATTTCAGGTCACATCACCGATCGTCACACGATTTATTCGCAGGTGGTTTTGGACGAATTTTACCTCGCTGAACTCCGCGCAAAAACAGGTTGGTGGGCAAATAAATTCGGAGCGCAATTGGGCGTTAAAGGTAGATTTGAAGTTGGGAAGCATCGTTTCTTCTATCGAACAGAGTATAATTTCGTTCGGCCGTACACCTATTCACACATCTCGGAAGAGCTCAATCACGGAAACCAAGGCTATTCGCTCGCGCATCCGTATGGCTCGAATTTTATGGAAATTTTGGGTGAGTTGAAATGGAATTTGAACAAATGGAATGCGAAGTTGTTTGTGAATTACGCGGTGAAAGGCGAAGACAAAGACGGATTCAGCTATGGAGGTGATCCGTATCAATCATACGTTAACCGTCCGAATGAGTATGGAAATTACACAGGACAAGGAAAACAAGTCAATCGTTTCAACGCGATTTTTTCCGGATCATACCGTATCATGGAGCAAGGAAACCTACATGTGTTTATGGAGAATCATTTCCGATTCGCAACGAATCAACCCTCGATGAATTACATGCTGGTTGTTGGGGTTCGCAGTCAGCTTTGGAATGATTACCGCAATTACTAAACAAAAAAGGCACTCTCGAGCTGTCCTTCAATCGTGTTGAATTCGAGTTTCAAGAGTGCCATCATGTTATAGGTAGTGGTAGGTTAGGTTGAACTAGAAACTAGAGTCCTATAACATGTTTTACTTCGACTTCGGTGACTTTGCGTGTCTCTCCAGCTTCGTTGGTGTAGGTTCGGTTAACGACCCGACCGTGGATTGCCAGTTGCTTACCCTTCGCTCCATAATTTTCAATGAAGCCTGCCATGTTGCCCCACGCAAAAACGCGGTGCCAATCAGGAGTGCCCTCTTTCTTTCCAGATCGATCCGTTGCCAGTTGAAAACGTGCAACTTTTCCACCGTTTTCGAAGTTTGTGATAATTGGTGCGGAACCCATGTTCCCAACCAGTGTGATATTATTTCTAAGTGTTTGCATAGTGGTATGTGATTAAGACATGATTACAAGATCATTCACCTCCACCTCGGAGATGAATTGTTTTTCGCCGTCGCGGTAATAGAAGCGAGTGGCCAATTTCCCCTCGATGGCAACGTGTAGGTCAATTGCACCAAATTCCTCCAAAACACGCACCCATCTACCCCAGGCCGAAATCCGGTGCCAGTGACGTTTCACTTTGGTTGCGCCATCCTCGTCGAGGTAAGCTTCTTTTGTAGCTAGAATAAATTGAGCAATACGTCTTCCGCTTGAATGGTCGTAGAACCTCGGTGCAGATGTGATCTTTCCAATCAGGTTTACGTGGTTCATTGACATTGCTCGCTTGTCGAAGAAGATGGAACTGGCATCTCTGCCAGCTCCATTATCTGTGGTTAGGGTGTTACTTTGCATCGTCGGCAGGTGTTAAGAGTAAAAATTCCTTTAACTCTACTTTCGTAACGTAGCGTTTCTCACCATTTTTACCTTCGTATTCGCTGTTCACTAAACGGCCGTCTAGTGCAACCTCTTGTCCTTTTTTCAACAGCTGCGAAACAAGCTCTGCGCTTTTACCCCACGCAGTAACATCATGCCACTGTGTATTGTCTTTCCACACTCCCTCTTTATCCTTGTAGCGCTCATTCGTAGCTACCGAAAAACGTGCTAGTGTTTTCCCAGATTCCAACTTCACCAACTCAGGCTGAGCACCCAATCGCCCAATCAAACTCACTTTGTTTCTCAACGTGTTCATACGTACTTATTTTTAAATGAAACTTAAACTTGTTGCCGATAAACGGTCTTTCCGATACCGACAGTGCAAAGGTGAGGGCAGCCAAAAACCTTATTCGGTTATTAAGTGATTACATTCGTTTGTCTTTCGTTTGTACGCGTTTGTTGTCGGATTTATAATTGAATATGAGCGTGTTAGATTAAAATACATTTTCGTGAAAAAATTGAAAAAAATCTTGGAGAACGAAGTTGTGGGGTTGATTTGGTTTCGTATCTTGGTGGAGTGTTGTATAGCATAGTGTTGGCAAACATGTGAAAACAACAAAAATACAACTACTGAGAATGAATTTTCAAT
>CALFOS010000004.1 GCA_937919725.1 uncultured Fluviicola sp.
TGAAGTACCACATTCAAACTTCAGGTCGATCCTTGCATGCACAAGAAATTGATTTCAACGATATTAGAACCACATTGCAAGCTCTTTACGCGATTTACGACAACTGCAACTCGCTTCATACAAATGCCTACGATGAGGCGATTACAACTCCAACGGAAGAGTCTGTTCGTCGCGCAATGGCAATTCAATTGATCATCAACCGCGAATTGGGACTTGCCAAAAACGAAAATCCGCTTCAAGGAGCATTCATCATTGAAGAATTAACTGATTTGGTAGAGCATGCTGTTTTGGCAGAATTCGATCGGATTACTGAGCGTGGAGGTGTTCTTGGCGCGATGGAAACGATGTATCAACGCTCTAAAATACAAGAGGAATCGCTCTACTACGAAACTTTGAAACATACCGGCGAGTTTCCAATTATCGGAGTGAATACTTTTTTAAGTTCGAAAGGCTCTCCAACGGTACTTCCGAAAGAGGTGATCCGCGCAACTGAAGAGGAGAAGCAGTATCAAATTGAAATGTTACGCGCTTTGCACAAAGGCAATGATGGCGAAATCAAGGACCGAGTTCGCTTGGTACAAACTGCTGCTATTCAGAACGAAAATATGTTCGAGCAGTTGATGGAAACGTGTAAATTTGCTTCTTTGGGACAAATCACGGATGCACTTTTCGAAGTTGGAGGTCAGTATCGAAGAAACATGTAAAAAAACGTGGGTGATGGTGAAATTTTGGCTGACGCTATTCGTTGGATGGGCGAGTTTTGCTGCCTGTGAAACGAATGAAATGAACAATGGGTCCGCTGAAAATCCCACTGATTTGAGAGGCGTTGAAGCCACTGTAACGTCAGTCTATGCAGATGAAGGATGCGAATTCCTCTTGACTATTACAGAAGAGGGAGAGCCGACGGCACTCATGCCCTTGAATCTCGACAATGAATATAAAATTCACGGCACTAAACTGCGAATCGAATTTCATTCTTCCCGAATAAAACAAGATTTTTGCCAGGTAGGCCGTCCAATAATAATTGATCACATCTCAACGGTCGATTGAATTTAGTGATTTGTTGTGATTGACTCAAAAAGTAATTCACAATAGAATTGAACCAACTGTTAGTCTTTTAGAACAAAATTTTAACGGTTTAAAATACAGTAAAAACTTGATAAACAGAATGTAAATACATTTTTACGTGTCAAATATTCTTGGTGCAAAGGTCCTTATTTGGAGTTGAAATGTTCAAAAAACAACATATAC
>CALFOS010000005.1 GCA_937919725.1 uncultured Fluviicola sp.
TCCAGCTTGTATCATTTCATTACCCATTTTAAGCAATATACCCGAAAAAAAAACGACTACAATTAGATAATATCGGGTAGGTCATTCACTAAAGTATACAATATTTAAAAATGAAGTACGCAACCTGCCAGAAATCCAACTGTGCAAAAATCTCTTATTTCTTCTGACACGTATAGACGAAAGCGGGAGGGAAATTCTTCACCGTAAATCCAACTTTCACGTTTCCGAAAATGCCTTCCAAAAATTTCTTCGATTGTAGCGAATATTGAAATTGAACGTATTTCCCCTTTGATTTCAATGAATTATAGGAGGCATCCACAACTGCTCGGCGCAACTGATCTGGAAAAACCATGAGTGGAAGTGAGGATATCACTGCATCTTGGTTTGTTTGTTCCTCTTCTGGAAGGTATTTTGAAATGTTTTCAGCCGAATCGTGAATGATCTGAACCCTTGGATCGGTGATACGCGCCTTGAGAGCATCATAAAACTGATCGTTCAACTCGAAAATCAACAGTTTGGCATCTTTTCGCATGCGTTCCATGATGATGTCCGTGAAAACGCCTGTGCCTGGACCGAGTTCTACAATTCCTTTTGCGTGATCAAAATCAATGTTTTCCAGCATCCGTTCGCCCAAAAATCGCGTGCTTGGACTCACGGCGCCCACCATTTTACGATCCTTAAAAAACTGCTTGAGAAAGTTGCGTTTACTCGACATATTATTAGTGTTTCACGGCTAATGTAGCATTATTAATTACACCCAAAACTCTTCCGGTAAGTTCGTTATTCACATACGGACTGTTGAAGGTGTTTGAACATACAAGTGATTTGTCGAATGTCCACTTCTCACTAGGAGAAAAGAGTGTGAGGTCGGCAAGCGATCCTTCTTCTATCGGCCGAGAATCTATCTTTAGAATCGCGCGTGGTCCAGCTGTCAAACAAGTGATTACTTGAGGTAAATCAAATTCGGAGGTCGAAACAAGCGAGGAAAATACCGTTTGCAGCGAAATATTTCCAAATAATGCGTGGTCAAACTCAACGTCTTTTTCTTCTTTGTCATTCGGTCGGTGATCGGAGACAATCGCGTCGATCGTTCCGTCAATTACTCCTTGCCAAAGCGCTTTCCGGTCGGTTTCGAACCGAAGCGGTGGCATAAATTTATAGAGCGAATCGAATTCCAACACAGCTTCTTCGTTGTAAATCAAATGCGAACTGTGAACGTCGGCGGTGATGTTCAATCCATCTTTCTTTGCTGCGCGAATGAGTCGAATGCCTTCTGCAGTAGAAATCCCAGTGCAGTGTACGTTTCCTCCTGTGTACGCGAGTAGGCGAATGTTTCGTTCGAGTTGGATGATTTCTGAAATTGATGGATCGGCTTTCAATCCGGTACGCGTCGATGCCATTCCTTCGTTCACCATTCCGTTCCCTGCGAGTGACAAGTCACGGTTGAAGGCGATGATGCGCGCGTCAAAGTTTTTGGAATATAGCAGCGCGCGGTACATGATGCCTGAATTGACAGGTTGTAAATCGTCGCTAAACAAATGAACGCCTACTTGATTCATGTCGTACATTTCTGCCAATTGCTCGCCTTTCATTCCTTCGGAAATCGTTCCAATGGGGTAGAGCTGCGTTACGTGACCTTCGGATCGGCGCTTGATGTATTCAATTTGACTTTTTCCGTCGATTACGGGTTGCGTACTCGGCAAAATCGCTACGTGCGTGTATCCACCTGCGGCAGCGGCATCTAATCCCGATTCGATGGTTTCTTTGTGCTCGTGACCGGGATCGCAGAAATCGGCTTTCAAATCGACCCAACCTTGCGACAGGTGAAGATCTGAATTCTCAATTAGGTGGTCGGAGTCCTCAGAAATTGAAGATTCAATTCTTGAAATAATGCCGTTGTTAATCAACACGTCCATGCGTTTTCCGTTGTGCTTCGAGCTAGAATCGACGATGTGCGCTTGCTTAATGAGAATTTTCATACACTAGTTGTTTCAAGATTTCCAAAAACGTACCAATAACATTTCAGAGATGATAAAAATAAGGGTTAATATTAAAAATAACTTCCAATAGCTGAATGGTTTATCGATCGAAAGATCTCCAATGGGTGAGTTAACGCCATCCACAGCGGCAAAGGTGATATTTTTCGCACCACGGTTGATGAAATTTGTTTTGATCTCGGCTTCGCTCAAATACTCCAATTTGGACTCTTTTCTGTCGTAGTTGAGGGAAAGATCGCCGAGTTTCTTGCTCGTTTTGATGGTGTAATTTCCGGCGAAGAGTTGCTCAAACTTATCAAATTGTGAGAGTGAAATGTAACTGATGCCCGAACGGGATACAGTTTGCGGGATGAAATCGAGTTCGTCCTTCGCCAGATGAATCACTTCTTCGCCGCGTTGCTCAGCAAAAATTGGATAGGTGCTTTCGCTGCCAATAGTTAATGCGATCGGTTGGGCACGTTGACTCAATTCGCTCATTCGCAAGATGCACGTCGAGAAAAGTGCGTCAGATGCAAATACGCCGTAATCTGGATGAATGGCGCTGTAGAACATGTACGCCGTACCTTTTGGCTTCGAGTAGGCAAGGAGCGGAAGACCGTTTTGCATCGTGATCAGCGTCTTGAAGTTCGATCCGCCCCCCACAATCGGTTGGTAGCAGCTCACCACGCTGGGCAAATTTAAGCGTTCGCTTTTATTGGACACCACATCACGAATAAATGGATCGTCGTAATTCAAGGATTTGATCAAGGTTCCTGAGTTGATTTTTGTTCCCATGAGTGGGAGTTTCAATCGACCCAACAACTGATTCCAAGCCGATTTCTCCGGATTTTTCCCAGGAAACAGACCTAGGGAACCGCCATTTTCGTTGAATTCTGTCAAATAGTTGATCACGCCTGAAGAAATGTTGTTTGCTCCGTTGATGATCACCAAATCTTTGTTTTTGAAATTGTCGAGTGTGATCGCCGAAATTGCATTTTCTTCTACCACGTAGTAACTCTCCAACCCGAGCACGATCCCGACATTACTGATCGCATCTTCGCCGTTGAGCACCAAAATGTTGGCGTGTTCTTTTACTTCGTACGACAAATAATAGGTGTCATCGAAGATAACGTGTTCGTCCGCTACCGTTACTTTTCCGGCTTTCCATCCAACGGTTTTGTCGGAGTAGGTGAGTGAAGTTTCTTTTTTTCCTTTGGCTGGGATGTCGGTGTAGAATGATTTTTTGAAGCGATCGACAGCCACGGTAACTTCTACGTTTTTCAAATCCTGCTCGCTCGTGTTGAAAATGCGGATATTGAGTTCGTGCTTTTCGCCTGCTTTTCGGATCGGGGAGCTGAACCAAACCGAATCGATGTAGATGTTCGCGGTTTCCTCAGGAATCAATTGTACAGGATGAAATTCGAAATTACTGAGTTTAAGCAATGCTTTTTTCTCAGTTTTGTGACGTTGGAAGTCGGAGAGAATCACACTTTGCACAAAGCTTTCCTCAGCATCGATGTCAATTTTCTTGATTGTTTGCGCTTTCCAGTCGATGATTTCGTCCAATGTCCGTGTAAGCGGCGAATAATCGATCTTGTCAATTTTGTCGAGTGCGTCTATGCGGTTGATGCGCCGTTGTTCAACCCCCGACATTTCATTCGTTCCAACAATAAAATTGGTTCCCTTCGGCGCTTTTTCCACAATGGATTGAGCGGTTTCCTTCGCTGATGAAAGCAATTCTCCTTCCACACCCCGCGCTTGCATCGAAAACGAATTATCGACGTAGATCATCACGATGTTCTCCTTTTTCAAATCCTCGGTATCAGCATTAGGTAAATACGGTTGAGCAAAAGCGAGCACGGCACAAATAAAAGCCAATAATCGACTTGCGAGAATCAAGTAGTGCTTCAGTTTTTGGGTTGATTTCGTTTGCTCATCAACGTGACGAATAAATTGCAAACTAGAGAAGTAGTGCGTTTTGTATCGCTTAAAATTGAATAAATGAATGATTATCGGGATCAGTAAAACCGCAAAAGCCCAAAGAAATTCAGGATACAAAAACTTCATGTTCCAAAAATAAGATTTTCTGCGATGTGGTGATGCTCCCGAGTGCTAACAAACGCAAATGAGTGAAAAATAATTGTTATTCAAAAGCCCCAATCCCAAACAAAGCGAAATCGTACTTAGCCGGATCAATAGGATCGAAGCCACGCAAATGTGCCATTACCTCTTCCAATGCTTTCCAATCGTCTTGTTTTCGCTGGATCAATCCGAGGTTGCGCGCGTGTTTACTCGTGTGTACGTCGAGCGGAATGTACAACTCCGACATCGGAACGGTTTGCCAAATTCCGAAATCCACGCCTTGTTTGTCTTCTCGAACCATCCAGCGCAAAAACATGTTGATGCGTTTCGCTGCCGAGCCTTTCATGGGATTTGAAATGTGCTTAACAGAACGCGTTTCGTGCTCTGTTTCCAAAAACCGTTCACGAAAGTGTGCAATCCGTCCTTTAATACCAGCAATTTCTGGGTGTGGAGCGAATGCCGTTTCAAGTCCGCCCGATTCGTACACGTGTCTCAAACTACGAAAGAAAAAGTCCAAATCTTCAGCATTGAAGGTTCTGTGGACAAAGTTGAGCTTGCGCGAGGTGTAGTTGAGAATGAAGTTGTGCGGATCGTTTTCCATGATTTCGATCAAGCGTTCGCCGTTCTTGATGATCGTTGCACGTTGTCCCCAAGCAATCGTCGAGACCAAAAATGCGACAATCTCAATGTCTTCTTTCTTCGAAAATCGATGTGGTAGCTGGATGGGATCCGTGTCGATGAAATCGCGGGTATTGTATTGTTCAGCTTTGAAATTTAGGTATTCGCGGAGCTCTTCGCCTATCATCGTCAATTATTCAACAATCAATCCATCCGCAATGCGAATGCTGCGATCGGTCATTTTTGCCAATTCTTGGTTGTGCGTCACAATCACGAAGGTCTGGTTGAACTCATCCCGTAAATCAAAGAAAAGCTGGTGCAATTCCGTTGAATTCTGACTGTCCAAGTTTCCCGAAGGTTCATCTGCCAAGATAATTTTCGGATGATTGATCAATGAGCGCGCCACGGCAATTCGCTGTTGTTCACCTCCTGAAAGTTCGCTTGGTCGGTGCGTCGCACGATTTTCCAAGCCGAGCATTCCGAGAAGTTTTACGGCTTCCTGTTTCGCATCGCCCATGTTTCGCCCTTGAATGAGTGCGGGGAGAATAATATTTTCCACAGCATTGAACTCTGGCAAAAGTTGGTGAAATTGAAAGATGAAGCCGATGGATTGGTTTCTAAATCCCGACAATTGTTTCGAACTCAAAGAGAAAGGATTTGTTCCATTCAAGAGCACCTCGCCAGCATCGGGTTTATCAAGTGTCCCTAATATTTGAAGTAAAGTCGTTTTTCCAGCACCAGATGAACCAACAATTGAAACCACTTCGCCTTCGGTTATTTCCAAGTCAATTCCCTTCAAAATTTGAAGGTCATCGTACGCTTTCGTGATTCCTTTCGCTGTGAGCATTTTATTTCTTCATTTTGAGTGAGTGACCCATTTTGTCGCGCTTCGTTTTCAGGTAGAATTCGTTGTGCTCGTTCGATTCAATCTCCAACGCAACATTTTCCACAATCTCCAATCCGTAGCCGATCAAGCCTCTTCGTTTTGTCGGATTGTTTGACATCAAACGCATTTTCGATACGCCAAGTGCACGAATGATTTGTGCTCCAATTCCATAATCGCGCTCATCTCCTTTAAATCCAAGTTTGATGTTCGCTTCGAGCGTGTCGTAGCCTTCTTCTTGCAATTTGTACGCTTTCAGCTTGTTCGCCAATCCAATTCCTCGGCCTTCTTGGTTCATGTAAACGATTACGCCTTTCCCTTCTTTCTCGATCATGCGCATCGACGTTTCGAGTTGTGAACCGCAATCGCAGCGACACGAACCGAAAATATCTCCCGTCATACACGAAGAATGGACACGGACTAAAATAGGTTCATCTTTCTTAAATGTACCTTTTACGATTGCCAAATGTTCTTTGTCTGTGTTCGTTTCTTTGAACAAATGCAAATCGAAATTGCCATATTTTGTAGGCATTTTCACGTCGATGATTTTCTCGACTAAGGATTCTGTTTGCATTCTGTATGCTATCAAATCTTCAATAGAAACGAGTTTCAAATCAAATCGTTCGGCAATTTTCACCAATTCAGGTAAACGCGCCATTGATCCGTCTTCGTTCAAGATCTCCACAATCACACCTGCTGGTTCGAATCCTGCTAAACGCGCTAAGTCAATTGCTGCTTCTGTGTGACCAGCTCTCCTTAAAACGCCACCTTTTTTGGCGCGCAAGGGGAAAATATGTCCCGGTTTTCCGAGCTCTTCTGGGCGAATAGTTGGGTCGATTAATGCCTTCACTGTTTTTGCTCGATCGCTCGCGCTAATTCCAGTAGTACAGCCGTGCCCGTTCAAATCTACCGATACGGTAAATGGTGTTTCGTATGCTGCTGAGTTACTTTGAACCATTAAATTCAATCCCAAACGGTCGCATTCATCTTCAACGAGTGGAGCACACACTAATCCACGACCATGTGTCGCCATGAAGTTGATGATTTCAGGTGTAATGTTTCGCGCTGCGGTGAGGAAATCTCCTTCATTTTCACGATTTTCGTCATCCACGACAATGACAACTTTTCCATCTTGGATGTCCTTAATGGCTTCTTCTATCGTGTTTAATTTGATTTCCATACGTCTAATCGACAATTTGGCGCAAATTTACGTTTAAAATCTAAGTTTTCGGGAAGGTTCAAGCCTTTTCTTTGTGTTATTCTTGCGTTGCTAGGGATCGGTAGCATTGATTAGTTCGAACAGTTGAAGCGTTGTTTTTTCCCATTGATGATTTCGTTCAACAAATGCGCGTGCGTTCGTTTGCATTTGCGCATATTTTTCCTGATTTTGAAACAATGTGTCAATAGCAGAGCAGAATTCGGAGGGTGAATTGGCGACTAGGATTTCCTCGCCAGGCTTTGTGCCGATGGGATTGTTGGCGAGGTGAGTAGTGATGCAGGGAACACCAATCGCCATCGCTTCGAGGAGTTTGTTTTGCATTCCTGTGCCGATCATCATAGGAGCGAGAAAGATTTCACCAGATGCGTAGGAGTTCCTAATGTCATCCACCCATCCAGTGAGATTGATCTGTATATTCAAATCAGCAATTTTCTGAACGCGTTTCGATGGAGATGATCCTGAAATAAGCAGTGTTTTGTTAGGATAGTTCGGTAGAATTTTATCGACTATGTATGCAATTGCCTCTACGTTTGGCGCATAACTCATATTCCCAACGAAAACGAAATCGTGTGTTTTTTCTTGATAAATGGGTTCGAAAAATCTCGCGTCGATGCCGTTAGGAATGCAAATAATTTGCTTCGAACGCGGGTGCATGATCAATTGTTGGTCCTGTTTGCTTATGATGGTGCGATTCTCGAAGAAGTCGAACATCAACGATTCATAGCGTTTCAGGCGCTTTGCCTCCGATTTGAATAACCATTTTTTGTAGAATGCTTGCTGCGAAACACGGCGTTGAATGCCCGCGCTGAGCGCATCCATGTAATCCAAGGTCTTGGGAATAGCGTGTTCATTTTTCACATATTCTGACATCCTAACTAATTGACAGTAAATATGATTGAATTGCTTTTCCTTTAGCAGTGCTTTCATCTTTTTCTGAGCCTTCGAACTGTAAAAGTATCCAACTTGAAAGGGGTTTCCATTGAGCGCTGAACGCAAAATGTTCCATCCTTTTTGGACGATGTTCTGCTGATGGATGTGAATTTCGGTGCAATATTCTTGAACAATTGCTCTATGTTCCGAAGGAATTTCTGAGTTCGCAAGTGCAAAAAGCGTCACGTCGAAGTGCTTGCTGAGTTCTTTCAGTTGATGAAACGCGCGCAATTTGTCTCCTTTATCCAGTGGATATGGGAAGCGCGAGACGAGCATTAGCACTTTTTTTCTATGTGTTTCTTTTGAAGACTTCAACGATTCTTTTACTTATGTCGTCAATATTATGGTTTTTATCGATATAATTCAGGGCATTTCTTGCGATTTCTTCTCCCTTGCTTGGATTTGAGATCAGATCAGAAATTCGCTCGAAAAATTCCTCTCGTGAATGTGCGATTATTAAACATTCTGACGATTCATGATCGATGCCGAGAGCGCCGGTCTGAGAACTAATAATCGGCACACCTTGTGCCATCGCCTCCAAAAACTTGATCCGCACGCCAGAAGCCGCGCGCATTGGTGAAACGAGGATTCCGTGATTGCGCGCAAAATCATCGGCACACTCTACAAATCCATGTACAAAAATACCCAGGTCTTCGTTCGCTTCTACCATTTCCTTCGATCCAGAGCCAGCAATGTGCAATTCGAGTTGTGGAAGGCGTTTCCGAAGCTCGGGCATCCACGAAACGAGTTCGTTCACGGCCTGTCGGTTCGGTTCCCAATTCATCATTCCGAGGTGATATATCCGATTTTCAGCGATGAGAGCAGGAGTTTTGGCAACTTCGATGCTCACTGGGATTTCACTAATTGGAGTTTGAATTGCTAATCGTTTGAATTCGCTTGTGTCGTCTTTGGAGATGGATAAAATGGCGTCGACTTTTGCAAGCGCGCTCATCTCAAAAGACTTCAGATCCTTCGCCAAACGTTTCAAATACCATTTCTTGAGTCCACGAGCATCCTCGGCGTATTGTTCCCACAATTGATGTTCGACGTTGTGTGTGCGCGCGACAATTTGGCCTGAGAAGTTTGATCTAATTGCCTCAAAATAAGGCAAGCTGTACAAACTATCGAGTACAATACCATCAAAATTCTCGCTTTTTATGAGCTCGAGCAATTTCGTTTCAATATCTTTCGAATAGAAGCGATCGGCATTGTAGGAGCCAGGTTTGAGCAAATGAAACGCGGCGCTAATTGGTCGAACATCAGTATTGATGAAGAAATTCGTCGGATGAAACTTATGGATCATTTTCCTTGTAAAGTCCGCTTCATCGAACGGGTGTTTGTTGGTGGAAAGGGTCACATAGCGAACGTCAATCTCCGCTTTCAGCAAAGACAAGAGCATTTTCTCGCTGGCAAAGCAACCACCATCAACGGAGGGGAAAATTGGCTTCGATGTGAAAAATAATAGTTTCATTGTTTGAGTCGGATGATTTTTTTCCAAGCGTCTTTACTAAACACGGGTGAATCGTTGGCGGCGGAATACATTAGCCAAATCGCAACTGGTGCGAGTACCATCGAAGAAAACCACATTCCCAAGAGTGGCGAAATAGAGCCCGAGCTCGCCATGCTATCGCCAATGGTTATGAGCACGAAGTAGACCATGAAAAGCAGTGCGGCAATGACCACAGGAGCGCCAAATCCACCTTTACGAACAATCGCGCCGAGTGGGGCTCCCACGAAAAACAGAATTATTATCGCTATGGTAAGTGCAAACTTCCGATGAAATTCGATCAGGTATTTGTTCATATCCTGTTCCATTGTTTCGAGAAAGCGCTGCTGTCCGTCCAGATTTTGGAGTTTATTGCGCAAACGCGATTGTGCCAGATTTATCGCCGC
>CALFOS010000006.1 GCA_937919725.1 uncultured Fluviicola sp.
ACGCCAAAGGACTCAACCTCGGCGTGAACTTAAACGGAACTCACTCCACGAAATATGGAACATTTTCTGTCCGAATGGGAGGAATTCATTGGTACACACTCAGTCCATTTACATTTGCCAGCAACACGGGCTACAACCGCATCAGTTTATTTGAACGAAATCCGTGGGATCCGAATACAAAAAACACGATTGATCGCTATTCGAGATTCTACAACGAGGGTTTGCTGAATCAAGACACGCGTTGGGGACAACAAGCGCTTCAAGGATTTATTCTCGATGGAATGCGACTTCCAAAGGAATTTTCATTCGCGTTTATGCATGGGAAATCTCAGTTCAATGGTGGATCATTACCAACGCCCAACACACTCACAGCAGGGAAGGTTCGAAAGGATTTTTCAAAGGGATTTGTTAGTTTGAACGGCATTACGAGCACTAGATTCAGTGATAGCTTGGCGATTGAAACCATTGGATATCATTTGGCAACAACGGAATTCGAAGTGAAATTGAAAGACATCAAATTCAAGGGAGAAGTAGGAGCGGGGAAGTATTTCAGTCCAAATTTCGAGAATGCGCCGTGGGGAGAAGCGATTGATGTAAAAGTAGAATTATCGAAGAAATTTACCTATTTCCCCATCGAAGTGCGTTATTTCCAAATCAGTCCGCACGTGATCAACAACAACGGAATATTTTGGAATACATCCATCGCCGAATACAATGGTGATATCGTCGGTAATGTTCCCTCAGGAAGTCAAACGCCCCTTATTCCTTTTGCGAGTTCACTCACGTCAATCGGACAAATGACGAACAACCGACGGGGTATAATTTTGAATGTCGATATGCCGTTCAAACAGCATAAAGTCACACTCGGGTATAGCGCCGCGAAGGAAATGGTGGGACTTTCTGACAAAATCACTTACGGTCATGCAGCGAACAACTTGGCATTTTCCCGTATGTGGAGATGGGCATTTCCATCCGAAGTTGGACCATACGGAAATTTGAACAAGGTGTACAGAGGCGTATTTGAAACAGTTCAAATTACAGATTCTATCGTGGCGAAAGGTTTCAACTCCTTGGAAGTGAGTTATAAATCGCACTACAAAATTTTCAACCGCGATCTATTCATTTTCTACCTCGGAGGATTTTATTCGGTACAAGACGATTTTTCTCCGCTTCCGAAATTTTCACAAAAATCCTACTTGCAGAGTTACAGTAATCAATTGGAATTCTACTACAACATTGTCGATAAAATTGTTCTCTCAAATTACTTCGGAATCGACCGAATTATTGCCAACGATCAGACACAATTGGACGCTCTGAGCGGATTAGCAAAAAACCAAATTGGATTCAGCTACGCGATTGGTTTAGACATAGAACTTTCGCCCAATACAGGATTGTTTATCCGACAACGTTGGATGAATTACAAAGATTTAAGTTTCTCGCTCGATAGGTATTCGGGCACAGAAACCTCGGTTGAATTAAAAATTTACTTTTAGATGAAATCATTTCTACTCATATTCTTTTGTTGCCTCAGTGCTGCTGCTTTCTCACAAGATGGAAAAAAAGTGCAGTTCGTTGGTGGAGCACGTTCGTTGATTTCGCACGGTACACTCGACCCAGAAGCTGAAGACACAATCTCACGTAAAAAATCGACAGGAGGATACGCCTTGATTGACCTTGGATTTAAAATCAATCCGAATGCGCAGACGGAAATTCTGGGAATGATCCGAATAAAGAACGACTTCGGTGGATTTTGGGGAGCCGGTGTAACGTTCGATGTTCGTCAATTATATGTTCGCGGTGTTGCTGGAAAGATCGTGCGTTACCAAATCGGGAACATCGACTACAAACTCACGCCGTATACATTCTACAACAACGATTTTGATCTCCAAATGAACAGTTCGGCTGCATTGCGCGTCAAAGAAGACGTGAATAATTACGAATCCTTTGCTACGAATAACAACACCTGGCGACAACAAGGAGCCGCGGTTGATTTTGGGTTGAATTTCCCTAAAGTGATCAAAGAAGTAAAGTTCAATGCCTTCGTAACACGCTTGAATCCAAGTAATTTGGCGAACATTATGGAACGCTTGTACGGTGGAGGAAACATGATTATCAAGCAAAGCGAATTTTTGACAGTCGGCCTCAACCACGTGAGCATTTTCGATTTGAAAGAGACGGCGGTTGGAACTCCAGCGTACAAAAACAATGTGAGCACGCTGACATTGGCATCGACTTTGAACAAAGAAAACTGGCGACTAAATATCAACGGTGAAACAGGATTTTCAAGTGCGGGACTGGTGGAAGATACCAATGCACTCACCGATTATTTCGTCAACGCTAAAGCGAGTTTTGAGTTGAAGAAAATAGGATTGACAGCGAGTCTTGGGTACATGAACAATGGAGCCGATTTCAGAAGTTTTGGTGCTCAATCCAAGCGCATCAACTACAATCAAGTAAACAGCTACTTCGATCGCTACACGAATGACCAAGTACTCCGATCTACGTCGATGTACGATTTATATAACGATCCGACGTACTACAATGCATCGATTTCAACAGGAATCATGGTATTTAATCCGGCGATCAACAACGTATTGCCATTCGGCGTTGCAACCTTCAACCGAAAAGGAATTTATACCTCGATCAATTATCAAGATAAAAAGAAATTCGTGAACCTCGATGCGACTTATTATCGCTTGAGCGAAGTCCGCGGACAGGGAACAAGCGAGATGAAGAAATTCGATTTCGCCAAAACGAAATTAGACATCAACGTTTCGAACATGCTCGATTGGAAAAAAGCACAAACCATCAATGTTGGCTGGGCGTATCAAGCGACCAATCGTGCACCATCGCCATTTGGGGGTGTTTCGCTTACAACGCAAGCATTGCAGGTAGGAGGAGAGTTTGAGCTAGTAGAAGATTTATTTTTGATTGGAAACTATTCGTACTTTATGAGTCGAGGAAACGAATTGTTGGCAGTGCGTGATGTAGATGGAACGATTGTTAATTTCACAGAATACCACATCCAAGCCCGCGAAAGTTATTATGCCGCTGGATTGAGATTCAACTTCTCGGAAGACGTTTATTTGTCCGCATTTTACGAACGAAATGGCAACAGCGACAGCGGACTAAATCCGTATGCGCTCAACCAAGTGATGATATTTTACGTTATGAAATTTTAAGCTATGAAACAGTATTTCCTCATTCTATTAGTTGGAACCCTCGTTTTGTCGGCGTGTCGAAAAGACGAAATAGACAAATTTGACGGACCTTCGCTCACGGATATTTACGGAGAGTTCAGCGTATTCACGACATTTGACGTCAGCCTAGATTCGGTGAACTTCACGACAGGTGAAACCGTTTATTTTACGGCTCAGTTCTCAAAATCAGTTGATTGGAAGATAAAAATTACCGGCCAAACTTCGGGAGCTATCAAAGTGCTCACAGGATTTGGTTCATCTATTTCTCAAAGTACATCCACGTGGATAGGTGAAATCACCGAATTCCCAATTTTCAAAAATGAAATCTGCGACGTTGAGTTGAGCTTTTTAAACGAGCCAGATGTCTTTATAGATCAAGTAAAAATCATCGGAACGAAAACCAACGCGGGCTTTTTAATTTCTGATTTCGAGAGCGGTTTTAATGCTGGCTGGACGACCTTTGTTCAATCCGGTGCTGACATGGATTTCCAGATCAAAACGGATGCATTTGCTCCAGAGAATAATTCGTATTTCAACATGGCTGGCACGGTCGATTGGGATTATTTGATCGGTTATGTTTACTTCAAAGCGAGTGCATACGGTGCACCGCATTATCCATTGTCGAGCAATCCGAATAACGAATACTTCAACATTATGCTCTACGGCGAGCCAGGAACAACGAACTCGATCATGCTGTTCCAATTTACGGAAGACGAAGACGGGAACGGCGGTCACAGCACGGCATCCGAAGACATGTATTCGCAGGAAATCTTGGTGAATTGGGAAGGCTGGCGATTGATTTCTTTGAAATACAGCGATATTCCTTGCCTCGTGAACGGTCAACCGGCAGCGCCAAACGGAAATGGAGTGCACAACTCCGACAAAATCACTAGTGTAAATATGCTCCACCTTGCGAATCCTGCCTCTGGTTTTGCGAAATCGAAGATAGATTACATGATTTTCACGCAAAATGGTCCTCTTAAACCATGATGAAATGCGTTCTATATAGTTTGTTTATTTCCTTCGCGTTCAGTTCGGCTGGTCAAGACACGAATAGAGTTCAAATCTTGGATGAGGTAGTGATCGAAGATGGTCGAATCTTCAAACGACTCGGTTTGTACGATGCCTACGAGCGCGACATACGACCAAACATCCGCGGATTCGATCAACTTTCCTTGTACGATAACGACATGTCCGACCAAGTGTGGGCGAGCAAGAACGTGGATTGCATCACACTCACTCAGCAAGAAGACGCGACCGATAAATTCCTGAAATTGAAGTGGAATAAAGATTATCCTGGCTGCGATTGGGTAGGGTTTGGCTTCGGATGGGATTTTTGGTCAGGCAAAAACATGTCGGGAATTCTCGACACTGCGGCGATTCAGTTACAGGTCCGCTCCACAGGAAAAGACATCGGAAATTTGGCATGGGCAATGGGCTTCGAAGATTATTCGAATGGACAAGCTTGGATCGGATTCTCGAAGCAATTTATCGAAGGAGGAGTCATCACCAAAAACTGGACGAAAGTCACCATTCCGCTGGCATTGTTTCCATTTGTGCAAATGGATTGCGACCCATCAAACATCAAACAAATGCTCTTTCAAGTGTTTGCCTCCGACGATTTGGAGATCAACAGCATTGAAGTTGTTCCATTTGTAGGGAAATTGAAGAATGAAATCGTGTCGAGGAATCTCGTTGGACAAACCCGCGTGGTCGACGGACGCATGGACGATTGGGAGAATTCGAGTTTTGAGAAATTCGGGAATGGACATTCATTCAGCATGGCGCACACGAACGGAACACTCTATTTGGCCGTAAAATTGAACGATGCCACGCCCTACCGAAACAAGGAAAAGGGAGCCGATCTTTGGAAAGGCGACGCAATTGAGTTTGCATTTTCAACGAACCAAACAGCCGATCCGAAACGCACTTCGTTTTTATTGAGCGATTATCATTTTGGCTTGAATTTGGGATCGAATCCCTATCTGTGGAACTGGCCCGAAGATCAACTAGAAAGGCAAGCAAAATTCGCTGTTTCAACCGATGGGAAATTTGTAGAGATTGAGATACCACTGATCAAATACACGAAAACGAAGTTGTTTGAGATCAAAGAACTAAGCTTCGAGATCGCGGTCGATCAAAGCGAGTCGGGGACAACACGGACTTCACAAGAACGCTGGAATAGTGAGGGAGGCGAAGGATTCAATACGAACCCAAGTTTGTGGGGACGTTTGATTTTCGAGTAAAATTCTAGTTGTTCATCTTTCTTCTCCTCCAAGCATTAGAAGACCACAAAGCCCAAACAACGAGCACTGGTTGGAAAAATAAACAGATCAATCGCGCGCTATCCGAATCGAGTGAGCCAAAAGCATCCTTTCCGTCGATGTATTGTGCAATATTGCCAGGAAATATCAAGACGAAGAAGATGGCGAGCGCCCAGCCAAATTGAGTGCGTTGTTTTTTCCAAAAAGCTAAACCAAGACCAAGGATGATTTCAATAATTCCCGATAGAACGACGACCAAATCTTTGCTCATGGGAACCCAATCAGGCACTTGCGCTTGAAATTCTACCCGACTGAACGTCACCCTATCCTTAAATATAAGCAAACCTAGATATCCGCTAAGCAAGAATGGATGGATAGATCTTTGAACTTATAAGGATGCTACATCTAACCACTATACATGCAAATGCAAAACAAGAAAATCTCACTCCAGTAAGTCGATAAAATGACAATTTCTGCAATGTAAGACTTGGTGTTCTCTCAAAAAATAGAATTCTTTTTCGAAAAATGTACGTTTCGCCAACACTTCAAGCTCAAATTTGCCGCACAAAATCTAAAAACACTTGTTTGTGCCGCTCAAGATCCATGGTAGGGGAAAGAGCAACTCGGGCAATGTAATCTTTGTCTCCTTCCTTGGTTGTCCCCTGAGTGGATGTTGCAGGAATGGTCCAATAGCATCCTTTCAATTGTCCGTAACTCACGCAGTACTTGCTTTCATCCGGGATTTCTGTGATCATCATTTGGATTAATGTATGATTGAGCGCCCGTTTATACGCTTCTCTTTCTTCATCTGTAGTTCCTTTTGTGGGAAGATCCAATGAAAAAACGGATGGTGTAAATCCTTGAGCGGCCAATTCTTCTGAAACAAAATTGATTTTTGCGGTTGGTAAAGTTTCTTGAATGAAGTTTACAAACTCGCGCGTATTGAGGTAAGCGTCATGAATTCGCTGGTTCATGGTTGGCAATTGTTTTGCCAATAGTTCATATTGAAGATCCGTCGCTTCGTTGTCGCACAGCTTGAGATGTTGTTCTATTTTTTCCATCAAAGCTTCCGTTTTTTTATTCGCGATACAGTAGCCAGCAGTACAGAGTCCGCCACTTGGGAATTTCGATCCACTTGCAAATGAAATACTCCGAACCGAGGAAAGAATTTCTCCCTCACCCAAGAAGTGAGTATTTGGACAAAATGTTTGATCCAAGATAAAAACAGAGTCGATGGCTATTTCGCCAGTTGTGGTTGTACGTTTTTTACTCAACACCGCTTTCAACTGTGCGAGATCTGGAACTTCTACTCTGGGATTCGTTGGGATTTCAGCGATGATGTATGGGATCGCATCTTCGTCCGCGATTTTAGCGAGCACACTATCAATGCTTTGCACCATATTTTGACCGCCGTCAACATGTAAATCTACCACTTCTACGTTTTTAATGCATGCAGCAACGCGTCTTGCCTGGTCATTCGTTCCGCCGTAACAATTTGGAGGAACAATAATTTTGATTGCCTTGCCAGGATAATTTTCTAAGGCATCATCAATGAGTCCCATCAAAATCGCGTATTGAATGGAAAGTCCACTCGAAGCGACAAGAGGTAAAGTATGAGCACCGGTTATTTCTTGTATGGAATTTAGGACGTGCGCTTTGTTCGTTGCACCGGCACTTTCAACATTCTCCAAGGTAGCGTGCGCGGTAAGAA
>CALFOS010000007.1 GCA_937919725.1 uncultured Fluviicola sp.
AGTTTTGACGAAGTTTACCTCCATTCATTACTCCAATAGCAGCACCTGTCGTTCTAATCGGAAGCTTCACTTTCACTGCTTTTTTGTCATCCAATTCCAAGAAATCGATGTGACGCGGACGATCTGTTACAGGGTGCATTTGCTTTTGCTGAATGATCGCCATTTTTTTCGTTCCTTCGAGATCCAACTCGATTTGGAATACGTCTGGAGAGAAGATAATTTTCTCCATGTCGATTGACCTTACAGAAAAGTGAGTCTGCTCACCTGATCCATAAAGCACACAAGGTACACGTCCAGCATTTCTTGTTGCCTTCGCGTCCTTTTTCCCTACGCTCGCTCGAAGCGAACCGCTCAATTGCGCTTTTTTCATTTTACTCTTTTTTATTTATTAAAATTGAAACCTTTGTTTCAATGTCTTTATTCGTGAGCCGATCGCTAGTTTGATATAGAAACGACTTATGTGATTACAAAGTGTGAACTAATTGATTGGTTGTTAATCATTCGTCGGATAACGTCCGCAAATAAATCAGAAACCGTTAAGACACGGATTTTTTCGTGTGGCTGTTCCAACGGAATGGTGTCCGTTACAATTAATTCGGTAATTTTTGAGTTGCTAATGCGTTCGTAGGCAGGTCCTGAAAGCACGGCGTGTGTACAAAATGCTCGAACGCTCAATGCTCCATTTTCCATGAAGAGATCGGCTGCCGTTGTCAATGTTCCGGCGGTGTCGCACATGTCGTCGATGAGAATAACATCTTTGCCACGAACGTCTCCGATTACGGTCATTTCAGCAATTTCATTTGCTTTTCGGCGTTGTTTGTGGCAAATTGCCAATCCAATGTCGAGTCTTTTCGCGTAGGAATTCGCACGTTTTGCTCCACCAGCATCTGGCGCGGCCATGATCAAATTTCCGTTGTTGAATTTCTCGATTTCTTTGAAAAAGATCGTTGATCCAAACAAGTGATCCACTGGAACTTCAAAAAATCCTTGGATTTGATCGGCGTGCAAGTCCATGGTCATGATGCGATCAATTCCAGCGGCCATGAACATATTTGCGACCAATCGTGCACCGATGGCAACACGTGGTTTGTCTTTTCGATCTTGTCGTGCAAAGCCGAAATATGGAACTACAACGATTATTTTGTTGGCTGAAGCGCGTTTTGCGGCGTCCACCATCAACAATAATTCAAATAGATTATCAGCAGGCGGCATGGTAGATTGAATCAAGAACACGTCTTGTCCACGCACTGTTTCTTCGAAAGAGGGTTGGAATTCGCCGTCACTGAAATCAGTAACCTTCACATTGCCGAGACTCGTACCGTAAGCTTTTACGATTTTCTCTGCCAAAACTTGCGATGCTCTTCCCGCGAAAATTTTTACTCCTGTCGACATAATCACTATTGAGGGTGCAAATGTAGGCAAAATCCGTTATTCACACTGAATTGAAACGGTAAAATCTACAATTAAAGCCATTTTTTAATTAAATCTCATTTTAGAATCACTCGGAGAAGTCAATTCTCGGCACTGTTCCTTCGCATATCTGAACTTCCCGTTCATTGCTCAGTGTTTGCTTCGCCTCTGCCTACGGCGGTAAAAATCTAGGTTTTTTTCTTCTTCTTTCGCCATTCAAAATCTACGTCGCGATCGTTGATAATGCCGATTCTGAGCGATACAAAAAAGCGATTTGTTTCGAAGTTTTCGGGCAAGCGGGGCATAAAATGATAGCCTGTCTGGAAGTGGATTAACCAGATTTTATAGCCGATTACAGGCGCGATTCCGATGCGTGTATCATCGAAGTTCGTTCGCATGAACAAATTGCCGCCATACGTCAAGCCGAGGCGATTTGATTTGTACCAATAACCGACATCGTAGCCGAGAACGTTGTACTTGAAATTGTAATTGAAGCCCATGTGCACGGCGTGCGTGTACGGATTTTTGAGTCGAATTTGCTTCCATTGACGTTCTATCCCGATTTCTACGACGGTGTATTTTCCGCGTTGCAATCCGAAATAGGGTCCCGTTTTGGTGACGTCGATATCGAGCAAGGGCTTTTTCTTTCCGAAAACATTCTCATTGGATTGCGCGAAAGTCAGTGCTGGGATGAGCAGCAGAAAAATCACAATTGCTTTATTCATTTTCCTCTTTTTTAATTCGATTGGCTAGTTCGTCATCCTTTAACTTGTTTTTTAGGAAAATGGTACTTCTTTTGAGGGCAGGAATACAAGCTGCCGTAGTATTTTCAGCGGGAAGAAAGAGCAAGGAGCCAGTTTTTGATTCTTCCGAAATGACGTCTGATTTCTCGTCGTATGATTGCATGATGAGAATTGCGGTTCCTGTGAAAATGAGCATTTTTAATCCACCCACAAATGAGCCGAGCAAGCGATTCGGGAGCCCTAGTTGAACGGCTTTTACTCCTTTTTCGATGGCGATTCCTGCAAAATAAACCATTCCACCAACGAGCAAAAAGGTGATTGTGAAAGCGATGGTTGGGAGGTATTCAGAATCGAAAGAAAATTGATTTTTGAGGTAACTCGAGATACTGTCGGAGAGATGAATTCCAGCGTATAATCCAACCAGTAAGGCCAAAAACGTGAAGAGTTCGATGATGAAGCCCTTTTTGAATCCGCGGTACATGCCGTAGCCTATTGGAATGAGAATAAATATGTCGAGTAGATTCATACCAAAAAAGTGCGCACAATGTCGCACTTCTGTTCTAATTGTTTTTTCAATTTTAGTTACAGTCCGAAATAAACTGTGTGCTAAATGAAAGTGTTACTTCCGACCACAATTTCGAAACACCGTCATCGCCGGTATGCAATTCTTTGCACGCTGTGTTCAATGCTTGAATACCTAGCATCGCGTTCCAAATGCTTACATCCACCGTGGTATCGAACGTGAATTTTCCATCTACGAAGGTGTAATCACCCTCAACGTCTGCTTTCATGCCATTCATCGAAACTTCAATGATTGCTTTTCCGTTGTCTTTCAGTTTTTTCACACGTCCATCGATGCTAGGCGTGTTAATAGTTCCGAAAAACAAACTCGCAATTTTACCATTTCGTTCCGGGTTTTGTGTTTCCACGGATGCCGTTTTCATCGAGAACTTCATCGATTCGATCATCGCGACTGGATTATCCGAAGATGTTTCACCCGTGATTATAATTTCATTAAATGTTCCAGCAACGGGTGCTTTCGCATTTGTTTTATAGGCCGTCCAAGCAAACACTGTCGAGGTGCTGTCGTAGGCATAAAAACAAATTTCGAGGGGTGTTTCTTCTTTCACCTCTTCATTTCCGCCGCAGGATGCAAAAATCATTGTTCCTGCGATCGCCATACTCCAAACTATTCCTTTTCTCATCTGAATCAATTTACTTGCATAAAAATACACAACCTTTCAGAAAGATTGGCTTATGAGGTGGAGAGATTTTTGGAATGCGTAATTTCGCAGTATGGATTACGACATTGAATTGAAATTTCAGCAGGTGAAAGTGGAGCTTGAGAAAACGTTTGGCGGTGGTATGGATGTTCAAGCCATCTTGTTTTTGATTGGTGTTAACGAGCTAGGCATCGGGCACAAAGAGTTTTCGAAGCAAGAAAAAACGGAGTTGCTGCATGTAGCCATCTGTACCATCCTCGAACCCTATGGTTACTACGAATTCGAAGGGCGCGATGCCGAGCAGTGGCCGCACTTCAAATTGATTAAAACCCTACCGAAATTGGAGCACCGCGACCAGCAACACCTCATCAAAGAGGCTATGATCGCCTACTTCTCACAAAATGACTACGTTGATCTGTCCACAACTGTAGCGTAATCACTATATTTATCGACTTTTAAAAGACACCTATGGAATTTTGGATCAAAGCATCTCAGTTAATTCTTTCCTTATCAATACTCATTTTTTTACATGAATTGGGGCATTTTATCCCCGCACGTTTCTTTAAAATCCGCGTAGAGAAATTCTATTTATTTTTTAATCCTTGGTTTTCGCTCATCAAAAAGAAATTTGGTGAAACGGAATGGGGAATTGGGTGGATTCCACTCGGGGGATATGTTAAAATTTCCGGAATGGTAGACGAATCCATGGACAAAGAGCAGATGGCAGGTCCACCTCAACCATGGGAATTTCGATCGAAACCAGCTTGGCAACGCTTGATCGTGATGGTGGGCGGTGTAACGGTGAACATCATCGTTGGAATTGTGATTTACATCTTGGTAACGCTCTCCTATGGCGAAGATCAAATTCACACCAAAGACCTCAAAAATGGCTTGTCGATTCACCCGTACATGCAGAAATACGACCTTCGATCAGGAGACAATGTTTTGGCAATCAATGGGGTAGATATTTCGAATCCGGCGGACATTAATCGTGGAATTATGATTCGCGACGAGTACAATTTGAAAGTACAACGACCAGACGGGAAAATAGAAACGATTACTCTTCCAGAAGATATTGAGTACGACTTATTCAAGAAAGAAGGAGCGATGCAGCCATTTGGTTTGCGCTTTAAATCTACTACTGTGGATTACCTCTACCCCATTAAAGATGTGGTGGTGGATGCCGCTAAAGACGTCCAGATTCCGGCTCATTCGAACATCATCACTATTGACGGTAAAGGACTGGGAACGATGGCTCCAGTTGCCGACTTTGCATCGAAGAAAACTGTGAAAATCACTTACTCGGACGGGAAAGATACGATCTCAACGACTGTTCCTGGTAAAGGAATAAAACTACTTTTTGATCAAATGCAAGCCTATAATTCTGGTTTACGCCCCGGCGATAAGTTCCTCACCCTGAACGATCAACCGATTGTTTATTTTGATGAAATCGTGACCTCGTGCTACAATAACCTGGGTAAAAGCATTACTGCGATGGTGCTTCGCGGCTCGGATACACTTTCCTTGAAAATGAAAGTCAATTCGAAAGGTGTGATGGGATTTGGTCCAAAAGCAGTTGATTCGGAAGACGCGAAATACAAGCGTCATATTTCTTACGGATTTGGTGAGAGCATCGGCCACGGATTCACGATGGGAATGACAACACTTGGCGATTACGTCGGACAAATGAAATTCCTTTTCACGAAAAAAGGAGCAGGATCGGTTGGCGGATTTGGAGCGATCGGAAACTTATTTAGTCCAACATGGGATTGGTACAGCTTCTGGATGAACACGGCGTTGATCTCCATCATTTTGGCATTCATGAACATCCTCCCAATTCCTGCATTGGACGGTGGACATGTGGTCTTTTTGTTGTACGAGATCATAACAGGAAGAGAAGCACCGCAAAAAGTGCTGGAATATGCCCAAACAGTTGGCTTCTTTATTTTGATCGCTCTTTTGCTTTATGCAAACGGGAACGATATTTATAGCGCGTTTTTTAAGTAGATAAAATTGGAGCGGAATTTGTAAACTACTCTACTAAAACAACTTTAAATGAAAAAAACATTCTTACTCTTCGCCTTGGTGCTTGTTTCCACAACAGTATCGATTGCACAACTGTCAGAAGCTCACGTGGCTTATGCAATTTCGATAGAAAGTGACGATCCAGAAATGGCGTCTTATGCATCTATGTTCGAGAATTCTACCTTGGATCTCTATTTTAACGACGATTTTTCGCGTGTAGAAATGGACATGGGAATGCTGATGAAAATGGCGACCATTTCCGATCTGAAATCGGGAGATATATTGATTTTGATGGGTGGAATGATGGGACAAACAGCGATCACATCTTCGAAAACCGAGATGGAAGGCGAAGAAACTGAAGCCTCTGAGTCAAGGGTGGCGTTGAGCAAATCAAAAAAGAAAATTTTGGGCTACAAATGTAAAAAAGCAACCGTGACTGATGCCGATGGAAATGAGCTGATTTATTGGTACACACCGAAGATCAAATCTCAGAGCATAGAAGCGAACGATATTGCTAGTAAAATTCCAGGTTTGGCACTCGAATATGAGACAAATCGTGATGGAATGACCATGAAATTCTTAGCGGAAACGGTGGAAACGAAACTGGATGCCGCTACAATAAAAGAGAAATTCACCACCCAAGTTCCTGAAGGTTACGAAGTGATGACGTATAAAGAATTTACAGAGATGAATGGTGAAAGCGAAGACGAGGAGTAATACCTTGTATTTCTATTAAAAATTAAAAAGGTGAATCTCGAGATTGACCTTTTTTTTGTGCCTTTGATTTTCAATTCGACTGAATTCCTACCTTTAACCAATGCAGAAAAAAGTACTATATCCTGTTCTCATCCTTCTTGGTGTGTCGAGTTGCATTGTCTCCACGATGAGCAAGAAATGGAACATCGTTTCTGATCCCAGCGCTGACGCGAAAAAAGCGGAACTCTTGGCTTCGATCCAGAAAAAATCAGGACAGGGAAAACCGAACATCATCCTTATCATGGCGGACGATTTGGGGAAATATGAACTCTCCGCGTACGGCGCCACGTCGATTGAGACTCCTAACATAGACGCGATTGGACAAAACGGAATTCGTTTCAAAGACGCCTACGTCACTGCACCCATTTGTGCTCCCTCGCGCGCAGGAATTCTTACCGGGAAATACCAACAACGCTATGGCTTCGAAACTCAACCAATGGAGTTTTATCCGACCAATAAACTCGAGTATGCCGCAGGCAAGAACTCAAAGAAAATTGGCGATTGGGAAGTAATGACACCACCCTCCTATCCGAGTCCATGGGAAATGGAGCACCAAGGGATTCCGACAGGAGAAACGAATCTTGCCGAAATTTTACAGGCTTCAGGATATTCCACTGGAATTGTCGGGAAATGGCACCTCGGACATGGCGAAGAACACCAACCGAACCACCGTGGATTCGGCTATCAATATGGATTTTACGGCGCATTTTCACTCTACACGCCAGCCAAAAAAACGCCCGGCTTCGTCAATTTTATTCAAGACGATTTCAGTGCGCACCACCAATGGAACATGAAACGCAACGACAATGCCGCCATTCGTGAAAATAATGTCATTGTTCAGGAAAATGATTACCTCACCTTTGCCATTCGCGATCGCGCAAAAAACTTCATCACCACGCACAAAGATTCCAATTTCTTCCTCTATTTGTCCTTCAACGCGCCGCACGTTCCTTTTCAAGCTCCGCAAAATTACTACGACCAATTTTCGCACATCAAAGACAAAAATAAGCGCGTGTATTTGGCAATGATCAAAGCCCTCGATGATGCCGTGGGTGATGTGATGAAAACCCTTAAAGAACAAGGTTTGGAGGAAAATACGATCGTTTATTTTATTTCCGATAATGGAGCCGCAGCGTACACGGGAGCCACCGAAAACGGACCCTTGAAAGGCGGGAAAATCACCCATTTTGAGGGAGGGGTCAACGTACCGTTTATGATGCAATGGAAAGGACATTTGCCTATGGGTGAGGTATACAATTTTCCCGTGTCGTCCTTGGATATTTTCGCTACGACCATTGCCGCCTGTGGAATCAAACTCCCAGAAGAACATTTGCTTGACGGAACGAACTTACTTCCGTTTATCAAGGGAGAAAACACGTCAGAACCGCACGATAAAATCTACTGGCGCACCGATCACATTCGCGCAATTCGGTATAAAAAATGGAAATTGATCATGAGTACCCGCGACGATTGGTTGCACCTCTACAACTTAGAAAACGACCTCTCCGAATCAATCGATTTGAGCGAACTCAACACCGAAGAACGGGCAAAATTGTTGCGCTTTTTTGAAGAATGGAACGCCGACTTGCCCACGGATTATTTGTGGCCGCGCATCATGGATCGTAAGTTCATTATTGGGGACAAAACGTATTATTTTCCCGCATGAGAATTCGATCACGTAGTAAAAGCAAAAAAATGAAGCATTTTTCACTCCTATTTCTACTTTTGATTTACCTTCCTGGGATGGCACAGCAACCTCACCTAGAAATTGGCGTGAAATTAGGCTTCAAAGACGAATTTCACTCCCGCCCGAGCTTCGATCCAAATTCCCTTTACAGCGAAATCCATTACTTCGATGTTTATTTTTTCGGTCGCGTTTCGAAACGACGATTTGGTTCCGAATTCGGGCTTGGGTTCGAAAAACCTACGGATTATTTCGTGCGTTACTCGGATAAATCGACGCAGTTTGGGTACGTAAATATCAATCGGGTGCAGTTTGATTTGAGTGAATTTTTCTACCTCCATAAATCTGCCATCCACAAATGGGATCTTCAAGTTGGGTTAAGAAATTATTTCGGTTTCAATGATCACATTTACATCCCGCATGAAATGGAAATGAAGACATGGAAACTCTGTGGACGAATCGGAACGAATTACACGTACAAGACGGTTATGGTTGGTATGTTTTACGAAATTGATCTGCGCGCGGATTATGTTGATTTCGATCGCGCGGCTGTTTTTGGGTTGAGTTGTGGGTTGATTTTTTGATCCAGTTTATCACAAAAAAAGGCGCGATTTCCACGCACCTCCATTTTATCTGTCAAAAACAATCACTTCACTTTCATCAATTTCGAATGAACCAAGCCTGATTCCTTCTTAATCTGAACAATGTATTCTCCCGCCGCTAGATCCGTCAATTGCATTGGAATGTTGTGTTCGCCTTGCGTGAGATTTCCATCGTAAACGGAAACCACAATTCGGTGTTGAAGATCGAAAATATCCACCTTCACCCATTCGTTTTCGGCTACGAAGCGGATTGTTGCGTTTGTGTTCGCTGGATTTGGATACACGAGCGCTCTTGCCACGGTCAATTCTTCTTCTTCGATACCCACATTACACGTGTTCATGATTGGATAATACGTTACGGTATGCTCAAAGAAGGCTTGAATTTCGGAAGTTGGAGCCTCGAACCAATCCTTGAGGATGGATGCATAAATATCTCGGAAATCGTATTGAATAGGAATTCCTTCTTGATTGACGATTGTATTGGAAATAGTTGGGTTCGAACCCATGATATTGTTGTTCAAACAAGATCCAAACAAGAATAAAGGAGCCGCATCACCGTGATCGGTACCGCGACTTGCGTTAGATGCTACTTGTCGTCCAAATTCGGAGAAGGTCATTCCTGCAACACGCTGTTCAAGTCCTAGGAGCATCAAATCATCTTGGAACGCAGCCACTGCATCCGATAGTCGTTTCAACAAGTTGGCGTGATTTCCAATAATTGTACTTGTTGCGCTTACCTGTGCATCGTGAGTGTCGAAACCATCAATATTGAGGATGTATACGTTTGTTTTCAACCCTCCTGAAATCATTTTTGCAACATTTTTTAGATGATTCGCGAGTGGATTGGTTGGATCGTACATCGTCGACAAGCTATTACCCGAGTTTGCCGCATCATTGATCTGAGAACCGTATGCGTTCGATTGATTAATGAGCGTTGTGAGGTATTCCATGTGGTCGCCGTAATAGGTTCCATCATTGGTCGCTCCTCCGCTCGAAAGGTTGTAGGCATCAAATGGATCTTCCACGGCATGACTAAAATTGGTCATGATTCCTTGACAAGTTGCCGAAACGGAATAGCCCATGCTAATCGCAAATGGATCAGGATGCAGCGCGTCCGGATAGCCCGTTGGGTAGGTGGGATATTCGCCATCAAAATAGCGCCCAAGCCAACCTGTATCAGCTTGAGAATTGATCAATCCAGACGACCAAATGTCCATCGATCGAAAGTGCGAGCGGTTTTGTTCGGGATATCCTACTCCTTGAATAACGCCTAATTTTCCAGAATTATACATGGATTGCATTCCTGTCATCACTGGGTGAAGCCCTACTTCAGTCGTCAAACCCAAAACGGAAGCTTCGGGAATCAGCACATTACTTCGTTGTATGGTTAAATTGGAATATTGATCTCTTGGAATTACGGTGTTCAAACCATCGTTTCCTCCATTTAGGCGAATGATGACCAGCACTCGGTCTTCGTTATTTTTGGCTATGCTGAATAACTTCTTTCCAATCGACTGTACCTTCATGTCGTTGAGAAGGATGGGTGTTCCCGCTGATACAAGTGCTAAACTTCTTACAAAATCTCTTCTTTTCATCTTGTTAATTTTTGGGAACTAAATAGTTTGAAATTCGGGCATGTGAAACACTTGTTGGAGTACGAGTTTTATTCGGGTTTTCACCGGATCGGAGTATGTTATATTTCCAGGATTATTCACATAATTATTATATTCTATGGTCCATTCGAAATCAGGTAAACCGTTTGTTAAAACAGCTTTCAGAATTAATTTCTGCGTTGCCGACATCCCTTTTGGTGTAAATACATCTGCGATATCGTTAATTACCGATGGCGCATTGGCAGGCAAGGATAAATTGTCTAAGAAGGCAAATACGTTCAACTCCCACGTATTTCCGTTTGCTGGAATTCCAGCGAGGTACGTCATGTAATCCGTGATTTGAAAGCGCGTTTTCAAGAGTGCTGAATTCACCCATAACTGCGAAAATGCTGGAGCTTGATAATATGCTGCCCAACCTGCAACACTCGGTGGAGCCGCGTAGCCTTGTCCCATCGCATCGGAATACGAATACACCAATACGTTCAACTCCGAATCTGTGAGCAGATCAAATCCAGGTACAGATTCGGTACCATTGAACATCGACCAAATCATTTCAATAGGACTTTTAATTAAGGCTCCTCGAACGGAAACGTCATAAAAATGAACACTTTTGAGTAATTGTGCTATCACCGGAAGCACCTCGTAATTGTTCGATATTAAGGTAGCAGCCATGATGGGAATCACATTTGTTTCCACCGCTACGGTGAGGTCGTAGTTCACAAAATACCTATACAATTTGCGGCAAATGTACTCTGCAGTTGCATTTTGTTGGAAAATGATATCAATGTAATCCGCGTATTCATTCGGCCCATTGTCTGGAACGCTCACACTTCCAAAATGAACAGATAATGTTTTGGTCGAGGTATCATGCAAAATGGGCGTGAAGTTGGCAGTAACATCTGTGGCGGTGTCGCTTCCAATTCCATCCACGAGGTATCCTGTCAATATTTTTGCACCTGCGGCAACATCTTCCTCGGTATAGTTGGTGTAATCGCCCGGTCCAATTTGCGGTCCTTTTCCAACGGTGAATAATTCGAGGAGTTCGCGCGCGTAATTTTCGTTCGGACTATATAATGTATTCGTAGCGCCGTTCAGGAAAAGAAGCATCGCTGGATTGATCGTTATATCTTTTACAAACTGACGGAAATTTCCGAGAGCATGCTGGCGGATGAGCGCGTGATAGTCATACGTTGCCCGAGGATCACCCGTTGCGGTTGCCGCAAAATGATTGTGCCAAAAGAGACACATTTTCTCAGCGATTGTGAGTTGTTCTTCGTTGATTCGCTTCATCATCCATGCCGCGAGCGAAAGGTTCCTCGCATTGGCTGTGGTTCCTGCCGCAGCAGCGCCTGATGGATAAACTGCATTCGTCCAAGGACTTCCGAAAGGCACAATTGCTTCGTTGGGATGATAGGTGAGCGGTTCGCCAATCACTGGGATTTGAAGTAAGTTGGTGACCGTGGTGTTCATTCCCGCAGAAACAGCATCGAGAATTTGTTGATTAGTCGGTCCAAACAATGTTCTTCGGAGAAGGTGAGCAGCTTCTGCTTTCGTCCAAGGCCCAGTATAGGGCGCCATGTTGTACGAAATTGGTGGGTTTTCAATTTGTTCGGGCATGTGTAGCACATTTTTGAAGTGGTTAAAGTACAACATGTTGTCAAATTGTACAATAACGAAATGTTAGAAATCCGTTAACTAATTAATGCAGGCCTTATTCACCCAAAAACCGCAAATTTCGCTTTAATCCAACGTATTTTGTTCGTTTTACTGCACTTTTCCGGAAAAGCTCTTGGAACACTTCTTCGGTCAAATCGTGCCAATCGGCTTTAGACATTCGCACTAAATTTTCATGCGGATTGAACTTCGATTCGTTGTGCGGTTTCGAAAATCGATTCCACGGACAAACGTCTTGGCACACATCGCAGCCGAACATCCAATCGTCCATTTTTCCTCTGAATTCTTTCGGTAAAAGTTCATCTTTGAGTTCGATGGTAAGGTAGGAAATGCACTTCGATCCGTCGACAATGTAGGGTTCAATAATCGCGTCGGTTGGACATTCATCGATGCAAGCCGTGCAGGTTCCGCAATAATCTTTCATCGGTCCGTCGGGTTCCAATTCGAGGTCGAGAATCAACTCAGCAATAAAAAAGAACGATCCGTGTTTGGGGTGAATGATGTTTGTGTTTTTTCCCATCCAACCGAGTCCCGAACGTTTTGCCCAGGCTTTATCCATCACAGGAGCAGAATCCACGAACATGCGTCCTCCTACCTCGCCAATTTCTTCGTGAATAAATTCGAAGAGTTCCTTGAGCTTGTCTTTGATCACAAAATGGTAATCCATTCCGTAGGCGTATTTCGAAATTTTTGGCGCTTCGGGATCCATTTGCGTTTGATCGGGAAAATAATTCAGCATGAGTGAAACTACACTTTTCGCGTTGTCTACGAGGAGTCGCGGGTCGAGTCGTTTATCAAAGTGATTTTCCATGTAGGACATCTTCCCATGATTTCCGCGTTTTAGCCAAGCGTCCAGTTCTTTCGCTTCTTTTTGAAGGAAATCAGCTTTTGAGATACCGCAGAACATGAAACCTAGCTCGGCAGCTTTTTGCTTGATGATGGCTGTATGTTTACTAGATTGTCCGATAAATTCGCTTTTCCGATGGTCCGATTGAAAAGAAGTCCAGATTAATCACTAAGCGGCACTACGAATCCAATGGTAAAATCCAAAGATACATTAGTTGAAGTTGTTTCATTCAATTTGTGGCGAAAACTCGTTCTCTAAACTTCCGAAATGAAGGTGATTTTTTAATTTTGAAAAAAATGGGTGCTTCTGATTTTTCAGTAACTTCAATCCTCATTCCTGATAGCGGGCGTTCTGCGAAATTCGCCCACTTTGGTACATGCATTGCCACATTGTTCGAACTTATACATTAATCCGCATTTTAATGAGCAATTCTAGATCAAACATGAAATCAATCCTAAGTGCCAAGCAGCGAATTTTAGGAATAATCAGTGCAATTATTCTGATGGCTGGCGCAGTTGGTGTTTACACATATAGTCAGTTTTCGAACGTGGTAAATAAAATTTCAAAAATGAGCACCGAGGATCCCGGCATTAGTCAGGCCAGAAAAATTCTCTCGAACATTACCCAGGCTGAAAATAAAATAAAGCGCTATTCACTCACCGAAGACACCTTGTTTTTGGAACAATTTATTGAATTGCCCGCTGCGCTGTAGCTGATACTATACTTTCAAGCCAAGATCAAACTGGACTAAAATTCAACCTTGACGCTACGATCAACTATGGCGAAACAGTAGAAGTATTGATCGGTTTTGATGCAGAACAATCCATTGTTGTAATAGGCGTTGGTGGCTTTAAGTTGAAGCCGGTGATCAAAGTGGAGAGTGTCATCTACTATTAGAAATTTAGGCTGTGGGTGGGTAATGTTTTGCAGGACAACGAAAAAACCGAGAGCTTCTCTCGATTTTTTGAGGGAGCTTTTTTAGGCAGACAAAGCCAAGATACATGCCTCGCGCGCGTTCCAAACTTCGTCAAACGATCGTTTAGGAAGCGTGTCAAGCACCCATGTATGCAGGAAGTTTTTGTGGTAATCGACCTTGAAAGCAAGCACTTTTTCGGGAAGAATTACTTGTTCTTCGATTACATCATTATTGATGGTTGAATAACTGGAAGTCATCGTTGTCACATCAATCGCTTCGCCGTGAAACCGAATGTAGCAATGTGCTTCGGGCACATATTCGAGCTCGAATTCCTTCAAAACAGCACTAACCTTGGGAGTATTGATTGCATTCATTTTGTACACGCAAAGCATTAATTCCACGCCATCAATTCGGTTGAGATTGGCCACATGTTTCAAAAATGCGTGTTTCGAACTGCAACTTCCTTTGCGCTCATACCAGACTAAGTCAACATCCGCACGGTTCGCATTTCTGTCATAGTGAAAGGTTTTTACGCAGCGAATCAAATCTTCCCATGACACCACACCCGACTCTACGATGTCGATGGTGAGTGAATCGCTCGATGTTAATTGAATGTCCATCAAAACAATCCGCCTTGGGTATAGCCTTTTTCGCGACCGAGGTGCCTGTACGCTTTTTCAGTTGCTTTTCGACCGCGCGGCGTGCGCAGCATAAATCCTTCTTGAATCAAAAAAGGCTCGTACACTTCTTCAATCGTTCCAGCATTTTCGCCAATTGCCGTTGCAATGGTTGACATTCCCACAGGACCACCGCTAAATTTATCGATGATCGTTAGGAGGATTTTGTTGTCCATTTCATCGAGTCCGTTCGCATCTACGTTCAATGCTTCAAGCGCAAAATTTGTGATGTCGAGCGTGATGGTTCCGTCGCCTTTTATCTGGGCAAAATCGCGTACGCGTCGCAACAATGAATTCGCAATTCGGGGCGTTCCTCGACTTCTACTTGCAATTTGATAAGCCGCTTCTTCGGTAATCGGAATGTCCAATAAGTTCGATGAGCGTTCCACAATTAAGGTCAGCGTTTTCGAATCGTAGTACTCCAAGCGCGAGTTGATCCCAAAACGTGCACGGAGTGGAGAAGTCAACAACCCAGAGCGCGTGGTTGCACCGATCAAGGTAAACGGATTCAGTTCTATCTGCACGGTTCGTGCGTTCGGTCCGCTGTCGATCATGATGTCGATGCAGTAATCTTCCATCGCCGAATAGAGGTACTCCTCAATCACAGGACTTAGTCGGTGAATTTCGTCGATAAAGAGCACGTCACCCCGATCGAGGTTCGTCAGCAATCCAGCCAAATCGCCCGGCTTATCGAGCACAGGTCCGCTCGTGATTTTACAATTCACCCCCAATTCGTTCGCAATGATGTTCGCCAAAGTCGTTTTCCCAAGTCCCGGAGGTCCATGCAACAAAACGTGATCGAGTGGTTCATTTCTCAAGGTTGCCGCTTCCACAAACACGCGCAAGTTGTCCACCACTTTGGGTTGGCCCGCAAAATCTTCCAAGCGCTTCGGGCGCAAAACTTTGTCGTAGTCCTGATCGCCAGCTTGCTGTGCGTTGTCTCTATAATCGAATGAATCGTCCTCGTTTTCCAATTGTATTGTGTTTCTCGTGAGAGGTGGGTTAAAGGTAGTGATTTTCCGATCGAGATCGGAATGGATCGTTGGATTTTTGGATTTATAGATGACGTAGATCGTACCAATTCCAATGATCCAATAATCCAGTGATCCAATTATTTGGGCGCTCCACCAGACCGATAGCTCGCTAGTCGGTCTGGCGATCGGTCTCCGGGCTTTAGTCCCGTCCGTCTCCGATAGCTATCGGAGACGGACGGGAGCTATCACCCTTTGCCCTAGCGCGGGGGGTTCTAACCTCGAGTACTTATATTTTTGAAACTCAATTTAAATCTACATACTGAACAAAATCACCCAAAACAAAAAAACCACCGATAAATCGATGGTTCCTAAATTCGTCCTTTTGAATTGGGCTATTGCTTTTCGAACGTTCTATCGTAAGTGCTTGAACTTGTAGATCCTCCACCACCTGAATAAGAGTACGCTCCTTTAAAGATGATTTCCTTGTTCTTTAATTGATCGATGATCATTATATCACCTCCACCATACAATCCATTGTACGTTTCAGAGTAGCCAACTTCACTGTATGTTTGCGGTGTAAACATTACCGCTTCTTTGTTCTTAAGATCTAAATCTTTAATTTTTCCAGCGAAAAACCAAACACCTGTAATCGTATAAGAATCTCCATCGTCCATAATTGCTACTTCGTATGTTCCGTCTTTCTCCATTGTAAGAGTTTCCGTATATTGAAACGAACCACCAGTACTTGTTGTAGCCGTTGAACCATTGTACGTAGTAGTTGAAGTGAAACTTACCCCTCCAGAAGCGTTGGTATTAGTATTCGTTCCTTCCGTGAGTTCCCATTCACCTGTTATACGCGCCATGCGCGATTTCAATGATAAACCTGGATCGTTTTCTCCTTTTTTACAGCTCGTTGTCATTGTCGACATTCCAGCAATTGCGATTGCTACAAATGCGAAATAAAATATTTTCTTGCTCATCTTTTTAAATTTGATTGGTTTGTAGTCTATTGTTTTTCGAATGTCCGGTCATATTCGTATGAAGCTGAAGATCCATCGCTGTCCGAGTAAGTCACCATACCTTTGAAGATCAATTCTTTGCTCTTCAATTGATCAAGAAGTAAGATTTGATCACCATACAAACCAGTATAAGTGGATGTTCCACCTGGGTTCGTGTAAACCAATTCGCTAAAAATAATTGCTTCTTTCTTCTTAAGGTCAAGGTCTTTGATCTTTCCAGAAAAGAACCAATTTCCAGTAACAGAATAAGGAACACCACCCTCAACATACTCAATTTTAAACGTTCCATCTTTCTCAATTGTCATCGTTTCAGTATACGATGTGGTAGATCCTCCTTGAGATACAGTAGAACTCGTGTAAGTTGTTACATCCGTAGTCGTAGCGCCTCCGCCCCCATAAGTTTCAGTAATCGTTCCTTCGCTTAATTTCCATTCTCCGCTGATTCTAGCCGTTCTAGATTTTAGAGACAAGAAAGGATCATTTTCTCCTTTTTTACAACCTGTGATAGTTGTAAGACCTCCGATCGCTATTAGCGCAAGAGAAATCGTTAAAATTCTTTTTTTCACGTAATAAATTTGGTTGGTATTGAGTATAGTTTTTTCCATACTATGTACAAAAGTACAACAAAATCAATAGTTCAACCAATAATTTGGAAGTTAGGTGTTCGTTATGGAGAATTAACGACAATGGTGAAAATTTGACACGAAAAAAGGATAACCAAAAAATCCCATTTATCCTTAGACTGACGGACAAATGGGATTCAAATATGTCTAAAAAATTTTAATGCTCTTCTTCTCCAGGAGCCAAAGGAACGTTTTGAGGAATAAAGTCTTCCTCCGCTCCTGGTTTCGAGTAATCGTAAGGCCAACGGTGCACAGTCGGCAATTCTCCTGGCCAGTTTCCGTGTATGTGCTCCACAGGTGTTGTCCACTCAAGTGTAGTCGATTGCCATGGATTTTGTACGGTCTTCGGTCCTCTGAAGATGCTGTAGAAGAAGTTGAACAAGAACACCAACTGTCCCAATGCCGCGATGATCGCAAAGATCGTGATGATCACGTTCAAGTCCATTACTTGATTGTAGGAATCGATGTCATTTTCGCCGTAAACTGTGTAATCGTAGTAACGACGAGGTGCCCCTGCCAGTCCAACGAAGTGCATTGGGAAGAAAACTCCGTAAGCTCCTACGATGGTGATCCAGAAGTGGATGAAGCCCAATTTCTTGTTCATCATTTTTCCGTACATTTTCGGGAACCAATGGTAAACTCCGGCAAACATTCCAAATACGGCCGAGAGTCCCATTACTACGTGGAAGTGAGCCACTACGAAGTACGTATCGTGCGTTGTGATGTCCAATGCGGCATCAGCTAAAATAATTCCCGTTACACCTCCAGTGATGAAGGTAGAAACCAATCCGATGGCGAACATCATTGCTGGTGTAAACACGATTGATCCTTTCCAAAGCGTAGTAATATAGTTAAATACTTTCACGGCCGATGGAATGGCAATCAAGAGGGTGGTGAATACAAATACGCTTCCTAGGAAGGGGTTCATTCCGGTGACAAACATGTGGTGGGCCCAAACAATAAAGGACAAGAATCCAATTGCTAGGATGGAACCAATCATCGCGCGGTAACCAAAGATCGGTTTACGTGAGTTCGTTGCAATAATTTCAGAGGACAAACCAAGTGCTGGTAAAAGTACGATGTAAACCTCAGGGTGACCCAAGAACCAGAACAAGTGTTGATAAAGGATCGGTGATCCACCATGATTGGTGAGCATTTCGCCTTGCACAATAATATCAGAAAGGTAGAAGCTTGTTCCTGCCAATCGGTCCATCATCAACAACAATGCCGCTGAAAGAAGAACTGGGAAAGAAAGTACCCCAAGAACAGCAGTTACGAAGAACGCCCATATCGTCAAAGGCATTCGTGTCATCGACATTCCTTTTGTACGTAAATTCAGAATCGTTACAATGTAGTTCAATGATCCGATCAATGACGAAGCGATAAATATCGTCATAGAAGCCAACCATAAAGTCATTCCAAGTCCTGAGCCACTAATGGCTTGCGGAAGTGCTGATAACGGCGGATAAATCGTCCAACCAGCCATTGCAGGCCCTGTTTCCACAAAAAGTGAAGTAAACATCAGAGCCGATGAAATAAAGAAGAACCAGTACGACAGCATGTTTAGGAATCCTGAAGCCATATCTCGCGCACCTAATTGCAACGGAATTAATAGATTCGAAAAGGTACCCGACAATCCTCCTGTGAGTAGGAAAAAGACCATGATGGTTCCGTGAATTGTGACTAAACCGAGGTACATATCCTCCGAAAGCACTCCACCTGGAGCCCATTGTTCGCCTAAGAAGAACGACAAGAAGTCTGAACTTTCACCTGGCCAAGCCAACTGGATTCGGAACAATATTGACAACAACATTGCTACTACCCCCATGAATACAGCAGTCATTAAGAACTGCTTTCCGATCATTTTATGATCTTGGCTAAAAATATATTTGGATACGAAGCTTTCTTCATGGTGTCCATGATCGTCGTGATGTCCGTGTGCGTCGTGTGCTACTGCAGCCATTCTATCCTGATTTTAATTTATTTCTTAATCTATTAATTACTTCACCGGTTCTGGCAATATTGCTACCATCGCTGGAATACTGTCATTTCCTGCTGGAAGATCTCCTCCATCTGTTCCTGTCGCATCACCCTCTGCTGGAGCCGCGTCTTCTTTTGCAAAGAATGTATCTTTAAACGTCAATGTTTCTTTGGATTTTACCCACGTTGTATATGCGTCTTTTTCCAAGACAACAATGATCATTTTCATTTTGTAGTGTGATCCTCCACAAATCTTGTTGCAGTACAACACGAAGTCGAAATCAGCAACATCTCGTGAAACACGCATTTCTTCCGTCGTAATGTCCGGTGTAAATTTAAAACGCGTCGTCATTCCTGGAACCGTGTTCATTTGAGCGCGGAAGTGTGGGAAATATGCCGAGTGAATTACATCTTTAGATCGGAAATTAAATTCGTATTCTTGACCTTTGCACAGGTACAATGTGTCTTTCACAATAAAGTCATCCCACGCCATTGCGTCGATTGAAGGATCGTGCTTTTTCTGCATTTGAATCAATAAACGAATCAATTTCTCCTTGTTTCCAAGGTCTTTTTTGAATTTTTCTTCGTCTTCCGGAGCCAACATTTTCTTGCGGTCGTTTAATTCACCTTCCAACCAGTCGATTCCTTTGAAGCCAGATTGCATTGAATCAATTGCCATTTGGATCGATTCAGTCGTCATTAAAGCCAATTCGTTTTTATCGTCACGCGTCAATTTGTAATCAAATTTACCGAGCTTGTTGTCTTTTCCAGAGTAACGTGCCGTCCAATCAAACTGTTTTGAGAACAATTCGATCACCACAGCGTCTTTAGGTGCTGTGTCTGTTACGTTGTTCCAGCTTCTCAATCCGAAGATGATAATTACTGCCAATACAATTGCTGGAATAACGGTCCATACCATCTCCAACTTGTTGTTGTGAGGATAATAGAATGCCGGTACTCCTGGTTTTTTCACATATTTGAATGCGAACCAGAACAATAAAAAATTGGTTAAGAAGAATACCGCTATGACGATTACAAAGTTAACGTTTAAGAGCCAATCCAGCTCATGACCGTGAACAGAAGCAGATTCGCCACGTCCAACCCATCCGTATTTCAACATCAACCAGATAAACCCTCCGAAGAGCGCTATCATAAACGCGAGCATCAAGCCAGCATTCATATGGTTGTCGCGCTTCGTGATGTCGTGTTCACCTTCTTTACGCAGTTTCGAGGACAGTTCGTAGAGACGCATCAATTGCGCTGCTGCTATAATTCCAAGAATTAGGACTAATAATATGATCAATTTCGTTACCATCTCTTTCTGTTATCTATCAGTAGAAAAATTGTGTTATATCTCGTGATGAATACTTTCATCAAGGAAGGGGTGATTTATTGGTGTTAAAGGTGCTTTGGTGAGGTTGGTGAGTACCACACGGATAAACAACCCGAGGAAGGCCAATGCCATTCCAATTTCCACGAATCCAATACTTGCGCCTGCTCCCATCGATCCTCCAGAAACCATTACGTATACGTCCAACCAGTGTCCGACAACGATAATTAATCCAACAAAGATCAAAATACTTGCGTTACGTTTTGCGTCTCTCGACATCAAAATCAACATAGGGAATGCGAAGTTAATGAAGAACATTCCGAAGTACATCAACTGGTATTCTTCGATCCGCTGGATATAGTATGTAGATTCTTCACCGATGTTTGCGTACCAGATCAGCATGAATTGTGAGAAGAACATGTACGACCACAAGAATGAAGTTGCGAAAGTCCATTTTCCAATATCATGGATGTGCGAATCGTTCACTTTTGGCAAGTAACCTTGTTTCTTCAAATACAAAACAAGCATTACAAGAACAGTCATTGTTGTACACCACATTCCTGCGAACGTGTACCATCCGAACAAAGTCGAGAACCAGTGCACGTCGATAGACATGATCCAATCCCAAACAGACGTTGAACTAAATACAGAGAAGAACACTAAGAACATAGCACCTTTACGGTAGTTTTTGAAGTGAATTTCAGTTCCACCTACTCGATCTTCTTCTAAGGAACGCATTCTAAATCCACGGTAGAAGATGTAATACGTTGCCAAATATACAAGTGTACGAATCCAGAAAAAAGTCTGATTCAAGTAACCGGATTTTCCATCAATGATTTCATCGTAGTGATGACTGTTTACATCGTACACATCAGGATTCATCCAAACATATACATGTCCGTGCGCGCCTTGAGTGATAGACAATGTGAACAATGCCACTAACATCAATAGTATTCCAACTGGCAAGAAACCAGCCAATCCTTCGATCACACGTTTCACGGTAGCGTACCAACCCGTTTCCGTAGCATACTGCAACGCCAAGAAGAACAACGCCCCTAATCCAATTGAAAAGAAGAAGAAGCTGTTTATCAGCGTGTTGGACAGTAAGCGTGTAAGGAAATTGTGGTCTCCCATGTGAATAAACAATCCGATAGCCAACATAGTTAACCCTCCCGCCATGAGCGATACGGTTACTAGCTTGGCCTTATTTGCAATTTTGAATTCCATTTTCTAGCTCTTAAATTGACGTATTGTTATTTATTATCTTCTGTTGGCGCTACAACTGATGCCACCATCGCTGTTACTTTTACAATTGCCTTCTCTTCACCCTTTTTCAATATCGCCGATTCTTTGGCTACTTTGTCGTAGTCTGGGTTTTGGAATTGACGTACATAGTGCACGAGCGACCATATTTCTTTCTTATTCAACTGAGATGCATGTGATCCCATTGCTCCTTTTCCGTAGTAAATGGAGTAGAAAATTTGTCCATCAGACAATGCACTTTTGTCGGCATAGTTTGGTACACCGTTAAAAGCACCGCTTTTCATCATCGGTCCATTTCCGTCACCTTTTTCACCATGACAGTGCATACAGTTGGAAGCGTACAGTTTCTTTGCGTTGTCAAGCGTCAAATTTTTGCGGTCCATCGTTTCACCCGTTTTCACCACTTCGATGTCCATCATTAATGGGTTCCAATTCCAAGCCAATGCATCTACTTCGTATGTATTCAAACCATTTTTCGCAAAATCGAAGCCTGTTAAACCATGTGTCAACTTAAAATCTGCGCTAGGCAAAATGCTCCAAGGCATCATCAACTTCACATCTTCTACGTTTGTTCCATAATAAGGAATCGCACCATGCGGTGGTGTCAACGCTGATTGTTGCATTTTAAGGTCTGCATTTTCGCGACCACGAATTTCACCATAATCAACATACGGCTCAATTGCTGGAGAGCGGTACATGTCGGGCATGTATTCTAGTCCAGAACTGTCTTTGTCGGAAACGCATGACTCGAACAGCACAATCGAAATTGCTGTTAGCATCAATCCTCCTACCAATCTGATTTTCATTTTCATTTTCCCGTGTATTGTGTCTATCGACTATACGTATCTTAACTAAATCTCTTTTTGGTCTAACTCAATTACTCCTGTATCTTTTAGCATCACCTCAAGGTCGCTAGCAGAGAAAGCAGTATTTTCTGATAAACGTACTTCCATCACGAATTTATCGTCTGTTGTTCTTGGATCTGGGTTTTGAGCCGGCATTCCAGGAAGCGTTTTGTTGACAATTAAATAAGTGATCGCCATTCCATGAGCTGCACACAATACGGTGAACTCAAATGTAATCGGAATAAACGCAAGCATGTTTTCCATGTACGAGAAACTTGGTTTCCCACCAATGTTCATCGGCCAATCATCAATCATGAAAAATCGCATCCCATAAGTAGCAAGCGTTAACCCAATTAATCCGTAGATAAACGCCATGATTCCCAAGCGTGTTTGCTTCACTCCAATAATTGGATCAATTCCGTGAATTGGAAATGGAGAAAATACTTCCGAGATCTTAACTCCTTTCGACACCAACTTTTTTGCACCATTTTTCAGTACATCGTCGTCGTCGTACATCGCATATATTACTGTCTCTGCCATGTCTTATGAATTTGTTGTTTCGTCGTTCGTTTCATCATGATCCTCACCCGTGTCAGAATGATCCGAAGACGCATCTGGCGTTGTTGGTTCTGGCGCGATCGTATGCTCATCTTTCACCGCATGTTCGGCGTGATTAACGTGGTGCGTATCAGGAGCGTTTTTGTAGGACTCTCCAGAAGATTTCAGGATCGATTTAATCTCATTCAATGCCAATACTGGGAAGAATCGAGCAAACAATAGGAAGAATGTAAAGAACAATCCAATTGTTCCAACGTACACTCCAATATCAATGTGAGTTGGGAAGTGCATGCTCCAAGAAGATGGAAGGTAATCACGGTGCAATGATGTAACGATAATTACATAACGTTCGAACCACATACCGATGTTTACCACAATCGAAATGATGAATGTAAAGAGTAAACTTCTTCTCAATTTTCTGAACCACATCAACTGTGGAGAGACCACGTTGCACGTCATCATGGCGGCATATGCCCACCAATAAGGTCCTGTGGCTCGATTGAAGAAGGCATAACCCTCGTACTCAACTCCCGAATACCATGAAATAAAGAGCTCGGTGATGTAAGCCGTTCCAACGATGGAGCCCGTTACCATGATTACAATGTTCATGTACTCCACGTGTTTAGTGTGGATGTAGGCTTCCAGTCCCATGGCCTTTCGCATTACGAGCAACAGAGTTTGTACCATCGCGAATCCGGAGAATACCGCTCCAGCTACGAAGTAGGGAGGGAAGATAGTCGTGTGCCAACCAGGGATAACCGAGGTAGCAAAGTCAAAGGATACAATCGAGTGAACCGAGAATACAAGTGGAGTTGCCAAACCTGCGAGAACCAAGGAAACAAGTTCGAAACGGTTCCAGTGTTTAGCTCTACCCGACCATCCGAAGGAAAGCATCGAGTACATTTTCTTTGAGACTGGCTTTTTAGCACGGTCACGAATGGTTGCGAAATCGGGAATCAAACCGATGTACCAGAATACGAGTGATACAGAAAGGTAAGTCGAGATCGCGAATACATCCCAGAGAAGTGGTGAGTTGAAGTTAACCCACAACGAACCGAATTGATTTGGAAGCGGTAAAACCCAGTATCCCAACCACAAACGACCCATGTGAATCAGCGGGAACAATCCTGCCATGAAGACGGCAAAAATCGTCATCGCCTCAGCAGAACGGTTAATCGCCATTCTCCATTTCTGACGGAAGAGCAAGAGTACCGCGGAAATGAGTGTTCCAGCGTGACCGATTCCTACCCACCAAACGAAGTTCGTAATATCCCAAGCCCAGCCAATGGTCTTGTTCAATCCCCAAACACCGACTCCAGTTCCAAGGAGGTAAAGAATACATCCTACACCGTACAAGCCGATGATAAGTGCGATACCGAATAAGATGTACCAAGTTTTAGGTGCCTTATCCTCAATTGGACGACATACATCTTCCGTAATGTCGTGATAGGTCTTGTGACCTAAAATGAGGGGCTCTCTAATTGCTGCTTCCTTATGCATTACAATTGTGTTTTGTTTCTATTCAATTAATCCTAATGACCTCCGTGTACAGCTCCGTGCTCTGCTTCAGCTTCATGTCCACCGTGGTGAGCTTCTTCTTTCTGCAATTTATTGAGCACCGAATTTTCTTCGTTCCTTACTTTCACTTTGAACCAAACGTTTGGCTTCACTCCCACTTCTTCAAGTGCTTGGTAAGCGCGGTCGCTTGATGATGATTTACGAATCTTCGATTCAGTGTCGTTCCAATCTCCTACCACGATAGCGTTTGTTGGACACGCATCAGCACAAGCCGTTGAGTAATCACCATCTTTCACTGGACGTCCTTCAATTTTCGCTTCCAACTTACCTGCTTGGATTCGTTGAACACAGAATGAACACTTTTCCATTACCCCACGTGTACGAACCGTAACGTCTGGGTTCAAGACCATACGTCCAAGATCGTCTTGCGCTGGGTTGATTTCTGTAAATTTCTTGTAAGAAGGGTAGTTGAACCAGTTGAATCGACGCACTTTGTAAGGACAGTTGTTCGCACAGTAACGTGTACCGATACATCTGTTATACGTCATTTGGTTCAATCCTTCATTGCTATGTGTAGTTGCTGCCACTGGACAAACCGTCTCACATGGAGCATGGTTACAGTGGTGGCACATCATCGGCATGTGAACAACCGCAGGATTTTCTGTTGGTTTTTCAGCCTCTGTATAGCTAAATGTGTCTTTGTCAGTTCGCGTTCCAACCGCAGTTTCTTCGACAGAAGCAAAGTAACGGTCGATACGCAACCAGTGCATCTCACGACCTCTTCTTACTTCGTCTTTTCCTACTACTGGAACGTTGTTTTCAGATTGACAAGCTACCAAACAAGCGCTACAGCCGATACAAGACGACAAATCTACTGTCATTCCCCAACGGTGACCAATGTTTTCAACTGGATGCGCATCCCACAAATCGAATTCGCTCATTGGCGCTTTTACGTGCTTACCATCCTTGTCCAATTTGGACAACATGTGCGGTGGGTTGAATGCCGTTCTATCTTTTTTGTTGAAGATATCCAATGTTGTTTCACGAACAATTGAATAACGCGCCATCGCTGTTGAGTGAATTTGCGTTCCTGCTACAAGGTATTTTTCGTTTTTCTGAGTGATTTTCGCGCCAGATGCGTTGTAAGAGAAAGTTCCGTTCTCCAAGGTCACGAATGCATAAGCATTTTCACCAATTGGTTTAGGAAGACCCGCTTCAGTCAGCTCGTTTCCACCGTACTCTTTGGTTTGGTATGCTGCAGTTCCAATGTTTTCACCGTTTGCACCACGACCATAACCTAAAGCTACACCAACGGTTCCAGGGGCCTGACCAGGAAGTGGGTAAACCGGTAAGGTTACACTTTTGTTGCCAATTGTTAGTGTTGCCAAATCCAATCCACTCTCTTGGTCGAAAGTAACCGCATAACCCTTCATTTCTGTTGGGTTCATGGTGATGTAATTGTCCCATGTGATTTTCGTCAATGGATCTGGAAGCTCTTGCAGCCAAGGATTGTTCGCTTGTGTTCCTGTTCCAATGCTCGTTTTTTGGTACATCACTACTTCAATTCCACCACCTTTCGGCAATTTCCCTCCGATTGATGCTAAAGCTGAATCGTTGAAAGTTGGTGCTGTTGGTGCCGCAACTGTTGCGCTTGTAACTCCACTGTTGTGTACTACTGAGTTCCAGAATTCCCCAAATGTTGGGAATTTTGCCGTCGCGTTAGGATCCATTGTGTATCCCCATTGTTCCCAAAGTACTTGGATGTAATCGTACGCTACTTTGGAATCTTTTCCACCACGCGATGCTTTTCCCGCCCAAACCAATACTGATTCCAATGCGGATGCCGTGTTGCCTAATGGACGAATAGCAGGTTGTGCTAATGCATAATGAGAAGCCCTAGGTTTGAAATCCATCCAAGCCTCTAATGCATGATGATTCGGAACGATAACGTCACACATGTTCGCTGTCTCATCAGCGTGCGATGCCATCGAAATTTTATGCTTCACGTTTTTCAACGCTTTCCCGAATGCCGCGCCTTTTGGATGCGTGTAAACTGGATTTGTATCTAAGAAAATCACCGCGTCTGGTCCTTTATCACCAATCACATCATTCACCAACTTATCCATTTTCACGTCTTCCGACATGAACATGTTAATCGGTTCGTTAACGTTAATCGTTTCAGCGTAAGCTCCAAGCTTAGAGTTGATCTTGTTTGTTAATATCTGTAATGCAGTATTGTTTGACCCACAAACAACCACTGATTTCTTTCCTGATTTATTAAGTGCTGTAACCGCTTTGTCTACCGATTTTTGAGCCGCTGCGCTCAATGTAGTTGAAACACCATTTACCGTTGCTCCTACTCCTTTCGCGATTGCCGCTAATACGTTCGCATATTCTGAAGGCTTCACCATCGCACGCACATCGGCGTTTGACCCTGTAACCGACATCAATGCTTCGAACTGGAAGTGCTTCGACATCCACTCGCCCTCAGGGTTCCGAGTTGCAGCATATTGTCCAGCAAACATTGTTGGCATCAACCATGAGTTCAAGAAATCTGCACCAACAGAAACAATGGTGTGTGCTTTCGAGAAATCGTAGCTTGGAATGATTCCAACTTTCGTTTCAGCCGTTCCAAACGTTGCTTTGTTCGCTTCGCGCATTCCTGCGTAAGAAACTGCATCGTATTGAACGTGTTCGAATTTTGTGTTCGTGTATTCTCCCGTTGCCTCGTCGCGTGTTTCTCCTAATGAAACAGCCAAATCGCCAATTGCCCAATTTACTGATGGACTAATTACGGTATTCGAAAGAAGCACCACTTTCTTCGAAGATTTTAGTGCTGACTTAATTTTTGAATCGACATCCGAGAACAACGAAGCATTCCAATCTGCGCCTTTCTTCGCTTGTGGAGCAGTTAAACGCGAGCTATCGTACAATCCCAAAATAGATGCAATGATTTGCGCATTCGACCCACCTTTGGTGATTCCTTGTTCTTTGTTTCCTTTAATATAGATCGGACGACCTTCTCGCGTTTTAATCAAGATGCTCGCGTAGTTGTTCCCATCATAATATGTAGATGCATACCAAGTAGGCATCCCAGGAGTAACATTCTCTGGTTTGTTCACATAAGGAATCGCTTTTGTTACCGGCGCTTCACACGCAGCAACAGTTGCCGCAGCAACGCTGAACCCTAAGAACTTGAGAAAATCACGACGACCTGTGGATGACTCTTTTAAGTTATCATCACTCAAAAACTCTTCAACAGATGTTTGTGCCGGAAACTCTTGATCTCCAGACTCGATAAACGAGGAAGTTCCCTTGAGTTCATCTATGCCTTTCCAATATTTTCTGTTCATTTCCATATCTATAAAATCGACTTCTTCAATACTATTAATAGTGACATTTAGCGCATTCCCATCCGCCTAATTCTTTAACGGTCACTTTTCCATCTTCGAGGTATTGTTTGTACAGCTTTCTGTCTGTTAACAAACGACGGTGAATTTCCTCGTAGTAACCTCCACCTTTAGAATCAACTGATCCAGTAGAAATTTCTTTCTCTGCGTGACACTCGATACACCATCCCATTGTGAGGGTAGGTTTAGTCAATTGTACGTTTCCTTCTACCATGTTTAGCTCAGCAATCGTTTGAACTTTTGCCGTTTCCTTTTGCTTGGTCATGTCACCGTGACATTGTTTACAATCAATTCCACCAACCACTACGTGTTGTGAGTGATTGAAATAAACGTGATCAGGAAGAACGTGTACTTTGTTCCAAACGATTGGTTTTGTTGTTCCGGCATAAACTCCTTTTTCGATATCCCAGCCAGATGCGGCGTAGATTTTCGCAATCTTCGATTTCTGAGCATCGTCGTTACCCGCAATTTGTTTGTGACAGTTCATGCATACGTTTACCGTAGGCAATCCTGCTGATTTCGATTTTGTAACTGAGTTGTGACAGTATTTACAATCGATTCCTTGATCACCCGCGTGAATGGTGTGAGGGAAGTCGATCGGTTGCGATGGCTGATAACCTTCAACCACACCAATACGTCCAAGACCTTGAAGGAACACAACGATGATTGCGATAAAGATCACAACGGATCCAATCAGCACGTAACGCAAATTTTTCCAAGACCATTTTTTGAATTCTTCACCGTAAGAAAGTCCTTTTTCGCCAGTTGATTCACCTGCGGCTACTTTCAATTGACGACGAACGCCAGATACTGCTCCGATGATAACGAGGAATAAAGTACCGAGGATTACCCACATCCATGGGAAACCTTCTTCTTCTTCTGTTCCTGCCGCTCCATCAGTCCCTGCAGTAGCTGCTCCAGCCGCAACTGGTTCAACTTGTGCATCGACCCAATCTAGAATAGCTACTACTTCTCCTTTGCTCAAGTTTGGAAACTTGTTCATTGCTGAAGCTTTCTTCAAGGAAACTTCTTTCCCATACGGATACTTTGCCGCTGCACCTTCCCAGTTGTTCACCCACTCGATGATCGCTTCGCCTGAACCTGTTTTCTCATTCCAAGTGGTCTGAGCACCATAGAGCTTCGGTCCCGTCCCATCTTTGAAAGGATTGTGACACGTTGCACAGTTCGTGCTGAATAATTTACCCCCATCAATAGCGGTCTCCGCTGATGGTTCTTGGGCGTTTGCTGAAAATGTCCCGAGGAACAGCGCTGCTGTAACTGCTTGAAGACACCATTTACTTAAGTTTCTAAACATCTGACTACTAGATATTTTCATGTAAAAAACTGTTAGTCTTTTATCAAAAACATACTTTTTGACGGTAGCAAATTTAGCAGAAATGTGAGATTCTATGACAGTATTGTGACAATTTAAATGGTGCATGAATTAATTTAAAACCATTCTAAATAACAAGATTTAACAATTCTTAGAGAATCTCAAAAAACCGAGGAGATATAATCACTTAAGGCTCCGTTATTTCACGGCTGCAATAGGGTCCAATCCAATTCGTTAATAATTGACAGCTTGGTGTTCGCAATCTATTTGCGGCACGAAGATTGAAGAAACAATTTTCGTAAATTTGCTGTATTATATATTAAGATGTCAAAAATGAAAACAATCATAGCGAGCGTGTTTTTGGTAGTTGCCTCATTAAGTTTTGCGCAATCTGGAAATGTGACGATTATCAAGGATAGTCGAATTGATGGTTTGGTGGGCCGCGAAGGCGCTATTATTCCTCCAGCGATCAATCCACAAATCGACGGTTTTAGAATTCAACTGTTTTTTGATTCGGAACGTGACGCCATTAACGATGCACGTGCACGCTTCATCTCAAAATTTCCTCGGATTGATACCTACACCACTTACAACGCACCCAACTTTTTCTTGCGTGTAGGAGATTTTCGAACACGAATGGAAGCCGAAAAGGTGAAAGAAGAATTGAACGATTTGTTTCCAACTAGCTTTATTGTGGAGGAAAAAGTAAATCTGCCTCGTTTGGAACGTAAAAAAAAGGACCAGTAGGGAGCTTGAATGGATTTTTCGCTTGGAAAAGAACATAAATTGTGCAGTACCAAAATCATCGACGACGTTTTTGACAGCGGTGTGCACATTAAATCCTATCCATTTGTAGCGAAATTCAAAGAAATGGTTTTGCCTAAAGATGTATCATTTCAACTTGTGTTTTCTGCGCCGAAACGAACGTTTCGAAAAGCAACAGAACGAAATCGAATAAAACGCCTCTGCAAAGAAGCATTTCGCTTACAAAAAAATGATTTAGACGCGTACTTGAAATCTCAGAATAAACAATTGGCTATCTTTCTCGTTTATACGCCACGGGAAGAATTAGGCATCCAATTGCTGGAAAGACGAACGGAAAAATTGATAAAAAAAATTATCTCACAACTAGAATCGAATGATACAACCCATTAAATCACTCCTCTCTGTAGGAATTTTCGCCTTGTTCCTCGGTGCTCCATTTCAATCGAATGGCCAATCGAAT
>CALFOS010000008.1 GCA_937919725.1 uncultured Fluviicola sp.
TAATAGATGCCTGCCGCGAGGTCACTCACTTTGACTTGGTAGCTATCTGTTGCGACCATTCCTGCGGATGATTTCACCAATTTTCCTTGCGAATCGTTCACACGGATGGATTTCACATCTACCACTTCTTTGAATACGATCGTAATTTCGTCGCTCGCTGGATTCGGGAATACCATAAAGCCAAACGGATTGTTGAGCGCCGATATTCCAGCACAGTCATCTACGGAAATCGTAGATTGAGACGTGTTCGAGCATCCGTTTGCATCCACAAACGTGTAGGTAATTGTCGTTATTCCAACTCCCGCCGTTAGCGGATCGAATGTACCAACGCTCACTCCACTTCCAGAATACGTTCCACCCGCTGGTGTGCCACCGCTAAGCGTAATGGCAGCGTCCGTTTCACAAAGCGTCGAGAAACTTCCAAGAGCTACAACTGGTAAAGAATTTACGATGATGCTCGTTGGCGTGGATGTTGCCGAGCAGCCATTTCCATCTGTGTATGTAACTGTGTAAGTACCTGCAGTTGTGATTGCGATGGTTTGAGTTGTGCCTGCTGTTGACCACACATTTCCAGTTCCTTGCGAAGATGTTAAGTTGACCGTACCGCCATCACAGAACGTCGTTGGTCCACTTGCCGTGATGATAGGTGCACTAGGAAGTGCATTCACCGTAACGGCGAGCGGTGCTGAGGTTGCAGAACAGCCATTTCCGTCAGTATACGTTACCGTGTAATTGCCTGCAGTATTGACAGCGATGGTTTGAGAAGTTCCTCCTACTGACCATACATTTCCAGTGCTTTCAGAAGAAGTAAGGTCGGCTGAACCTCCAGCACAAAATGCTGTTGCTCCGCCTGCTGAAATGATAGGCGCCGTTGGATTTGCCAACACCGTTACCGTAATTGACGCAGATGTCGCTGAACAGCCACTACCGTTGGTGTAGAGAACAGAATACGTTCCAGAGGCAGTTACCGAAATCGATTGAGCGGTTCCACCACCCGATGACCAAGTGTTGCCTGAAGCTTGAGAAGAGGTAAGCGTAACCGAACCTCCAACACAGAAGGTCGTTGCTCCATTTGGCGTGATCACCGGCGCAGTTGGCGGCGTAGGATCTACGATTGTTTGAGATAATGTGTTTGATGCACACGTGTTTGAGTTCACAAAAACGACAGAATAATTGCCTGCGCCGAGATTTGGAATGGTATACGGCAGTGTGATCGTAGCAGAACTTCCACTTCCAGCACCACTCCAAGAAACGACACCTGTTCCTGATCCTGTAATTTGAATAGATCCTGTGTTGGTTCCGCACGTTGTTGTCTGCGTAACCGATCCAAGTGAAATGATAGGTGTTGCGTTAACCGTAACTGTTCGTATTGCAATTGCGTCTGCACAACCACCTGATCCAACAACGGTGTATGTCATTGTTGCCGATCCACCAGCAACTCCAGTAACTATACCTGTCGAAGGGTTAATACTTGCCGTACCGGAGGCAGATGATGTCCACGTTCCGCCTGAAATAGTAGAAGAGAACGTTGTGTTTCCATTTGCACAAATAGTTTGATTTCCTGAAAGCGTTCCTGCCGAAGGTGGCGCTGTAACAGTAACTGTTCGAACATCCGCAGCATTCGGACAACCGCCCGTTCCAGTAACTGTATAGGTCATGGTAGCGGTTCCAGCAGCAATTCCAGCAATCACACCTGAAGAAGCGTTGATAGTTGCCGTTCCGGGAGCCGAAGACGTCCATGTTCCACCAGTAACAGTTGAGGTAAACGTTGAGCTACCCCCACTACAAATTGCTTGGGTTCCAGAAAGTGTTCCTGATGCGGGTGCAGCGGTGATCGTTACGTTTTGCGTTGTTGTTCCGCCACTACCGTTAATCGTTAAGGTGGCTGTTTTGGTTCCAGCAGATGAGTAAGTTACCACGTGAGGTCCCACTCCAGTTGCCGTTGCAGGCGTTGCACCAACACCGAAACTCCAATTCCAGGATGTAGCACCCGAGGACGTACTCGTGTAGGTAACGCTCTGTCCTATACACGCAGCTGAAGGAGTAGCCGTGAATGCCGCCGTTACAGGCATTGTGCCACTCAAGTTGATGTTGTCGATGTAGAGCGCCTGTCCGTAACCAGCAATGTTTCTGAACATGACGAGGACATTTGGATTATTGATGTACGTATCTAAGTTGACCACGTCATTTCTCCAAGCGCCAGGAACGTAGATTCCCGTTGTGATGGCTGCATTAGTAGCGAGTACTGTATTTTCTTTAAAGTATACGGAATAATACGTTGCACCACAATCTGTAGATACGAGTACTTCGAGTCCATCATAATAAGTTCCATTGTACGGAGCGTAGGCAACATCAAAACTCAGTTGAGCCGTTGTTAATCCCATAAAATTACTGGCAGGAAGAATAATTTCATCGTTACTACCGATATCATTATTCGCGTAGTTGTCAAATCGCAAGGAATTCCCAGTAGTCGGAGCTGTTCCGGCCGTTGTTGTTCGTTCCCATGTGTATGAAATTCCCGCATTGTTGATCACCCAGTTTGTTGGTGGGAAGGTAGCCGATGTAAATCCTTCCACGATTGGCAAAGCTCCCGCAGTGTTCGCTACGACTGTGATGTAGCCCGTTTTTGTTTCCGTATCCGATCCATACGCATTACTCGTAGTTAAAATAGCATCGTATACTCCAACAGTATTGTAGGTAATTGTATGAGGGCCTGCTCCAGTGGCAGTAGATGGTGTTCCTCCTGGGAAGCTCCACGACCATGTTGTTGGTGTTGAACTTGAAAGATCGGTGAAAACAGTCGAATTTCCAGCACAAACCAGTTGATTTGAACTAAATTCTGCTACGGGTGGATCGAGTCCGTTGGTGTGGAGATCACTTTCCCATGTACCACGTCCAAATGTTGCTGCTCGAAGACGTCCAGTTGGGTAATAAATTTCTAAATCACGCACTCCACAACGTGGCAATCCACTGAAGAAGGAAGTCCATGCACCTTGTGAGTTATCTTTGTAAAAGACGCCGACATCAGTTCCCACATAAACGGGATCATTTGCACCACCAGTCTGGTAAACAATTGTATTACACGGCACGTTAGGCAGTCCTACGGAAAAGTTGGTCCATGTTGCTCCGCCATCGGTTGTTACGAATACTTTATTTGTAGCAGAAAACCCTGAAAGTGTCACCCAAACCTTGTTCGGATCGGTACTTGAAATCGCGACATTCGTCAATGAAGCCGATGCCGTAGGTATCGTTCCAGTAACGTTCGACCAAGTAGTTCCACCGTTTGTAGAACGCGATACTGCATTCGATTTTACGGTATAAATGATTTGATTATTGCTCGGAGCGATGGCAAATTCAATAATTGATCCAGATCCTGAAGGAGTTCCAAGCGCTGACCAGTTCGTACCCGAGTTCGTACTTCTATAAAATGCTGGTCTTCCTCCGGCGTATAAAGTAGCAGCAGTCACGGGATCTTGATGCCATGCACTCAACCATGTCCCGGCAGGTAGACCGGTGTTGATTGCTGTCCATCCTGCCCCATTATTCGTAGATCTTCGATAATCTCCATAAACATAGGACTCAAAAAGTGTATTATTATTCGTCCGATCGATGAAACAATCCATTCCATCACCACCATACACTTGACTCCAAACTCCCGCCTCCAACTTATTTGTACCATTATCTTGGTGACCAGTGATCAATTTCCCTTCTATGGATGCTGAAAGTCCAACTCGATATTGCTGCGCGATTGCCATATTGCCACTTAGGTCTGAAAAGGATGAACCTGTATTTGTGGTACGAAATAATCCGCCATCACACGCGACGAAATAGGTAGATGAACTTGTGTAGACAATTTCATGAATATCGGCATGAACGTATGGAGCACCGCTACCCGTCCAATGCGCGTGAATTGTCCAGGCTACTCCACCATTGGTCGATCGCCATACATTCACACCACCTACGACAAGGATATCGGCATTGTTCGGATCTACGGCGAGTGAAAGGTCGTAAAAAGCCTGACCTCCCGCGTCATTTCCATTGGAGTTCCATCCGAGTAAGTTTGGACCCGTCGGGCCTTTTTGCAGCGTAAACGTCACTCCATTATTAGTAGAGCGATACACTCCTAAGAGCCCTTGATCGGATGACCGTCCAATTAATAAATAAACGTAAGCGTTGTTCGCAGGTGTCACTGCTGTTGCAATTCGTTGAATTCCAGTTGTTGGAAGTCCAGACGTGATTGTTGTCCAAGTAACGCCATTATCTGTTGATCTGCGGAAAATGGTTCCTGATATATATACAGTATTAGGAGTTGTAGGATTAAGCTCGAGATCCTTGAAATTTCCTGTGCTCGTCTGAGTCCATGATGTACCTCCATTTGTTGTTCGGTAGATGCCATTACTTGTGGCTGCAAGGAGAATTAATGAATTTGTTGGGTGCATCACGAGTTTGGAAATCGTTCGCCCTAGCGTAACTGCCCAGTTCAAGCCAGTCGTATTCCATGTTGCTCCACCATCTGTAGATTTGAGTACTCCAACGCTGTAACTATCTGCAGCTTCTCCATCACCGGTTGCGAGGTACATGATTTGAGTATTGTTTGGGTCTATTGATAAATCTGTTACCCCGATCACAGTCAACTGATCCGTATTGGTCGTCCATGAAGTCCCGCCATTAGTCGATTTCCAAAGTCCACCGTCAGGTGCACCTACGTAAATTGTACTAGAGTTGGTTGGATCAAATCGAACGAAATTCAATCTCCCTGCACCACCGCCGGCAGGTTTACCATACGGTCCCATGGGTGTCCAAGTACCCGTTAAGCTTTTCGGAATACCTTGATTTTGCTTTGCCTGCCAGTCGAGAAAATTTTGATAAGATAACGAAGGCAAGGTCATGTCGCCTGAAGGATAAACGCGCGGCGCCATATAGTCTTCCCAACGCTTGAACTGCTTGTAACCCTTGCCTTTCTCAATTGTTTTTCCTTCCCAATAATTTTCGAAGGCTTGCTGAACGTCGTAAAAATTCGAGTTCGGATTTTCCATCATCTCCACCCAATTGGTATCCTGTTGTGCAAATAGATTGAGAGAAAACAGCGTGCATACAATAGCGCACTTCAGTTTAGAGAAGATTATCATAGTTTTTAAATTATCGTTCAAGCGCTATGAAATTAAGGAAATAAAGCATTGAAAAAAGAAAAAAATACAATGATACCAACATATTTTTTAACAGACCTTTGTCAGTTCAATCTATTTCGTTGATTTAGATCGGTTTCCGTATAGTATCCAGTTTCCTTTCCTGTATGAATTTTTGTGAGTAAAGTAATTTGTCCCGTGTGATAGGAGAAATGTTCCAAAACGTGACTTATAGCTGAATAACCCGTCACTTTGAAGCCTTGGATGGTGTAAATTGTTTCAAGATCTTCCTCATCAAGCTCCATAAAGTTTCGATTTAATTGTGATTTCACATTTTCGAGTAGGAAAATAAAATCGCTTTTTCGAATGTTCTTTTGTGGGACAAATTCTTGGTCCCGGTCTCGGTTGTCGGGCAACCCACCCAAGCCAGAGAGGATCCACTGTCGCGCATTTCCGCACAGATGCATAATTTGGCAACCTGCGGGAGGAATGGTTGGATTTGGCGAGGTCCAAAGTTGTTCTTCGTTGAGCATGCTTAGGCATTTGTAGATTCGCACATAGGATTCTTCAAATACTCGGCATTGGAACTCTTGCACCAAATGTTTTTTGAGGCTCATCTTCAAGGGATTTGATTTGATAGAGTGAAAATAAAAAAAAATTACGAGATGCTTGCACTAAATCTATTTGGAAAACTCTATATTTGCCACCGCTAAGCGAACGAGCTTGGCGATAAATACATGGTGGTTGTAGCTCAGTTGGTTAGAGCGCTGGTTTGTGGTACCAGAGGTCGCCGGTTCGAACCCGGTCTTCCACCCTAAAGGTCTTGAGAAATCAAGGCCTTTTTTTTATTCCCATTTTGTACCCTCCCAAAATTTCACCTTCAAAGTGACTCGTTGTACCAAGCGTTGCTGCACCCGCTGTCTGGCAGAAAATATTTGTCGCTTGAGGCCTGCCTTGTAGAATCACATTGACGCCTAAACCAACATCAACATCAACCGTTCCAGAAATTTGAAAAATTCACACATCGTTTGCGTTGTCACTTCACCTTCATACCAGATTCATTGTACTCTAAGTTACCTTCATTTTCGAATCTATTTATTACCTTGATCAAAAAAATTAAAACCGTCGTCGTATGATGCATCTCGTCGACCTGAAAAAATAAATGGAATACACAGAAGAACAGACGTTTGAACAGTTGAACTACTCAGAAGTCCCTCTGAAATTGGGTGAATACGAATCGTGTAGTTTCGTAAACTGCAACTTTTCGGATGCGAATTTGTTGGGATTCAAATTCATCGCGTGTGAATTCATCGAATGCAATTTAAGCAACGCAAAACTGAGTTCAACTTCCTTGCAAGACGTGAAATTCTCCGATTGTAAAATGCTCGGTCTCCAGTTTGAGAACTGCAATCAATTTGGACTTTCATTTGAGTTTTCTGGATGCACACTCAATCATTCTTCTTTTTATCAGATGAGTTTGCGGAAAATACGGTTCGAGAACTGTCAACTTCATGAGGTAGATTTCAC
>CALFOS010000009.1 GCA_937919725.1 uncultured Fluviicola sp.
CGCCATGTCATCTGCTGTGAAGTACTTTCCAGTGATCACGTTGTTACCAGTTAAGAAAGACCATGAACCTGCAGAGCTACCTCCATTTGATCCAAAAATCCCTTGTACATACCCCAAAAGTGGAGTGGCGTCGATTGAGATAGCCCAGTCACCAGCTTCTGGCAAGTAGTTTTCTCCTTTTTTTGATGTAAGGTCTTGAGCAAATGTTGCTGATGTTCCAATAAGAACCGCAACCGCTAATAATGACTTTTTCATAAAGATTTAATTTGTTTGGTTTAGTCTAATGTACTATTCTTTTTTAAAAAGGTTTCAAAAAAGTAATACACAGCGGATAGTTGAAAACGTTAAGATCTATGGGAAATCAATGAAAATAGGGCTAGCGCCGCCATTTTGAGAGGTTTGTGGATAGTGTTAAGATGTTGTTAAATCCTGATTGAGAATAAATTAGAAACCCGTAATCGAGGCTAAACTTGTTGAAATGAAGTCCTAAACCAAAGGACATTCCAGCTGCTCCAGGACGCTGGGAAAGAGCTAATTCCTTCCGTCGGTGGTAGTCGAAGCCCATGCGCACGTGCACCACTTTGGACAGATTCATTTCCATCTGATACGTGAAGTGATTTCCTAGTTTTTCGAAGAATCCTGCTCGGGGAACAGGAATGGTATCGCCTGAAAGTGGATCAATCGTTGGCTGTAAACTTGGGTCGTTGTAGGTGAGGTCCCATTTGTTTAAATGATGTGCGAGCAAAGTGAAGCGAAACGGTGCATGTTTTAATTTGTAGGCTGCTGCCATCTGAAAATCTACGGGAAGTGGCTTCTGGTTGTTGGGCGTGTGTGCTTTGAATTGATATCCGAAGTTCTTCACATAAGCCGTTGCCAAAAAACCCTTCTCTTCATTGTAATAAGTGCCTCCCAAATCGATGCTGGCACCAAAAGCAGAATAAGATTCCAATTGTGAATAGATAATGTTGGCCTTGGCTCCAATCGAAAGCCGTGGATTTAATTGCCTTCCAAAGCCCGCGCCTGCAATCATTTCGAAGGGGCTAAATGTTCCTTCGGAAACACCATTGATTCCAGTGCGCTCAAATTTTCCGTAATCGATGTACTTAATATAGCCGACCATCGTTCCGTAATCCTTCAGGCCAAAGCCGTAGTTGAACATGCCGTGGTTGATTCCGCCAGTATGCAAAGCTTGACTGACACTCGCTCCTTTTTGCATTTTTGGGTTGAGAAGCGAAGGATTATTCACGCCCATGCTGATGTCGTCGCCGGCCCCTGTGATAAAATTCCCTCCCAATCCTGCTTCTTGTGCACTGTAATGTAAATCGACAAAAGGAAACGCGTATTCGCCGCCTGTTTGTGCAATTGCCGAAGGTAGAATGACTAGTGAGAGGATGAGAAGTGTAATTTTCATAGTTCAGTAACGCAAAGAAAGAGTAAAAATTTTAATGGCTCTCATATTTTTGCAAGCGATTAGGCAGAGTATACTATTTACACACGTTTCCCGAGTTCAATCACTTCCAAATCGTGAATTCGGTCGGCGGTTATGGAGAAGCGAAGGAGTGTTTTTACGTCGTGAAATCCCTTGAAACCGCATGCACCTGGATTCATCCAAAGCATTTGGTAACGCGGATCGTTCTTCACGAGTAAAATGTGCGAGTGTCCGCAAATGAAAAGTTTTGGGGCTCCGTTGAGCAATTCTTCGGATGCTGGTTTGCTGTATTTTCCGGGTTTTCCTCCGATGTGTGTCATCAAGACGTCTACTTCTTCACATTTGAAGCGCTGAAATTCGGGAAATTCCATGCGAACGTCAGTAGCATCAATGTTTCCATACACGCCGATGAGTGGTTTGAATTTTCGAAGTTCGTCGATAACGGACACATCTCCCACATCTCCTGCATGCCAAATTTCGTCCACATCTTTGAAGTAATGATAGATTTTCGGATCGATAAATCCGTGGGTGTCCGACATCAATCCTATGCGCTTCATCTCAACTTTCTTTCTTCAAAATATTCAGTTCCAAGCAATACGCCCACGATCAAGGTGAAACTATACAGCACATCTTCCATCGGAATGGTCCAGATGCGTGGAGCGACTTTTTGGGCTTCGCTATACCAAACGACAGGTTGGGAGGTTGCACCGCCAGTGAGCACGCCATTTACGAGCAGAAAGGGGACAAGACTGATTAAAAACGCGATCCCGATGAATTGGAAATGCGGTTTGCGGAGCCACATAAACAAAACAATTCCCGATGAAATCACCACGGATAAGGTGTACCAGCCAGTTGGTTCGAGGAGCGATAAAATCAAAGCGTAGAGTGGAATGACGAAAAATAGGATTCGGTTAAGAAACTTGAACGAAGTGGATCGAAAATAGTACTTGCAGCATTCGTAGATGAATGCACACGCAAAGGGAACTACAAAAAAGAAGAGCACTTCTTCTATGGGCAAATTGTAAATGTTCAAACCTACTAGGTAATCAGCATTAAATCCCCAAAAACCGTTTTCGGTGAAGATGATGTCCCAAATCAGAAATGGAATTGCGACGATGAGAGATGCAAAAAACACCGATCTCCATTTGCTGAAAAAATGGACGCGTTGATCGAAACTAAGGACAAGTGGAAAAAAAAGCGTGAGCCCATCTAGGAGAAGGTATAGCCCTTTCACTGGCGAAAATATTTTCGCGGAACTATCAACATTCCGAAGCATTCACCGTCTTCTTTCCCCAATTTTTTGTGGTGAATTTTGTGCGCTTTTCGAATGGCTTTGAAGTAAGCGTTGTTGGTGTTGTCGAACCACTTAAACCGTCGGTGGATCAACACGTCGTGCACAAGAAAGTATACCAAACCGTACAATGCGATTCCGAATCCAAATCCGATGGAAAAATTGACTTCATACATGATTCCGAGCATGATACACAGCCACGAAGGAATTGCGAAAATGAGAAAAAATAAATCGTTTTTCTGAAAGGTTTTGCCAGTCACATGATGATGATCTTCATGTACAGCCCACAAAAATCCATGCATGAGGTATTTGTGCGCCGACCAAGCGGCGAATTCCATCAAAGAAAATGCGAGTATGAGTGCCAACACTAAAATCATAGCACAAAGTTAAGAATACTAAAGAAAATAATCCAAATCAAAAAAAGTGATCGAGCGGTTCTGTTTTTGGCAGGTGCAAAAGAGAGATAGAGAAAAGAGAAAAAACTCGCAAACGCAAACCAACAAACGTAGTTCCAAATGGGGATTGTGCTATCCGCCCACGACCAGAAGTCGAGTTTCACCGCAACAGGCTCAATGATGAAATCCAATCCGGTGCACAGCAATCCAGCTAAAATTGCTTTCAAAATTCGATTCGCTTTGAGTGAGAACACAAGCGAACTACTTGCCAAAACAATACAAAACCAATTCACACCGATCACGAGTGGGATTTCTCCCATCTTTGGTCCAAGTGCAGCGCCATAGGTGTAATCACCGAAGAGGAAACCTGTGTGAACGCCAATGTACTCTACCACAAAACCACCAACAAAAATGAGGATGAGTGATAAGGATGCTCTGAAATAATTGGATTCGCTCATAAAAAGTAAAAATCCGGTGAGCACTAAATTTAGAGACGAAAGTTGTGCAGAATTTTCGTCCACCAACATGATAATCAATCCAACAATGTGAAAAAGGAGAAGAATTCCGACTATATATCGCACACGCACCTGATTATGAATCAAGGACGAATTCATTTTTCGGAAATGGATTTATGCAGTTCCTTGTGCACGCGATCAAACACAATT
>CALFOS010000010.1 GCA_937919725.1 uncultured Fluviicola sp.
CTCCAACTTCCTTCGCGTCGATCTCATATTCTGTCTCTTCCACTCGATCAAACACATAGCGTACATGAATCGTGGAACCTTTCGTTTCAATTTCTTTCAGCCGACTATCTTCCAAGCGACTTCCTCCATTTTGCATTTCGAACAATTCGAATTTTTCTCGAAAAATAGAATCGCCCTGATTTTCATAAAATCCAACAACATTCGGGTGCGTGAATCCAACGTACGCCATCACCGCGCCATTGTTGTGTGCGTTTACGTAAGACGTTACCGCTTGGTGCAGCGTCGCTTCTTGACTAGAACTCAAGGTACAAGCTCCAACAAGTAGTAGGACAAAACAGAGGTAACACCATTTCATGTGATGAAAATACGCATTTTCGAAGACCTAACTATGGCATCAATTGAGTTTTTTCCATTTCCAGAAATTCCACTAATTTTGTACAAACCAAAGATGAACTCATGAAATTACTTTTAGTCGCAGCGATAACATTCTCAACAGCAACTCTTTTCGCGCAGCAGTCCAATCAATCTGTCACCATTGGCACAGAAAATAGAACCTACGTGCGCTACCTTCCAACAGGATTTGACGTGAATACGGAATCGCTGCCATTGGTGATTGTTCTACATGGTTTGGGCGATACAGGAGTAAACATGGCGGGAATTGGAACCAACTCCATCGCCGACACCGCACGTTTCATCGCACTTTATCCACAAGGAACAATCAATGTTTTGGGATCAACCGGTTGGAACAATGGAACCCTTCTCGCTTCAAGTTCTGACGATATCAGCTTTATGCATTACTTGATGAACGAAATGATATTGAACTTCAATGTCGATCCAACTCGCGTTTACGTCACAGGTTTTTCGATGGGTGGAATTATGTCCTATCATTTGGCGTGTGAAATGAACGATCGCATTGCGGCGGTCGCGTCGATGTCTGGAACAATGCCAACTTCGGATATTTCATCGTGCGTTCCAGCATACCAAACTCCTGTAATGCACGTTCACGGTACCGCGGATGCAACGATACCTTACGGCGCAAATCCACTGCCATCACTTTCACTCGTTCCAGAAACAATTGATTTTTGGAGAGGAGTTCACACGTGCAGCACCGTTGCCGATTCTACACAATTGCCCGATACGGGAAGCAATTCAATTTCTGTGGATCGCTTTGTTTGGACAGGATGTACACCCGACAAAAGCGTGGAGTT
>CALFOS010000011.1 GCA_937919725.1 uncultured Fluviicola sp.
GATCCCTTGATCGATCATTGCATCAGCAACTTTCACGAAACCAGCAATATTTGCTCCTCTCACGTAATCGATAGAACCATCTTCGTTTGCGCCATATTTCACACATGCTTCGTGGATTGAAACCATGATACCGTGCAATTTTGCGTCAACTTCTTCACGTGTCCAATTCATTCTCAAAGAGTTTTGAGACATTTCTAATCCTGAAGTAGCAACACCACCAGCGTTTGACGCTTTACCAGGTGAGAATAATACTCCTGCAGCTTGGAACTCTGAGATCGCTTCTGGTGTAGAAGGCATGTTTGCACCTTCGGCAACACACTTCACACCATTTGCGATCAACATTTTAGCTTCGTCACCATTCAACTCATTTTGAGTCGCACATGGAAGAGCGATGTCAACTTTTACTTCCCAAGGACGTTTTCCTTCAACGAAAGTGATGTCTTCAAATTTATCAGCCAATTCGCTAATGCGACCACGACGAACATTTTTCACTTCCATCATGAATTGCAATTGCTCCGTTGTCATTCCTTTTGTAGCAAGAATGTATCCTGAAGAATCGGAAGCTGTAAGAACGTTACCGCCCAACTCGATTACTTTTTCGATAGCATATTGCGCCACGTTACCCGAACCTGAAACCGCAACAGCTTTACCATTGAATGTATCACCTTTCATTGCCAACATTTCTTTCGCGAAGTATACCGTTCCGTATCCCGTAGCCTCCGGGCGAATCAACGATCCTCCCCAGTTCAAACCTTTACCAGTTAATACACCCGTGAATTCGTTACGAATACGCTTGTATTGACCGAACATGTAACCGATTTCACGACCACCTACTCCGATATCTCCCGCAGGAACATCCGTGTTTGGTCCGATGTGTTTGCACAATTCCGTCATAAATGATTGACAAAAACGCATTACTTCGGCATCCGATTTTCCTTTTGGATCAAAATCAGATCCACCTTTACCACCTCCCATAGGAAGCGTAGTCAATGAATTTTTGAATATTTGCTCGAATCCTAAGAACTTTAAGATCGACAAATTCACTGAAGGATGAAAACGAAGTCCACCTTTATATGGTCCGATCGCTGAGTTAAACTCAATACGGAAACCACGATTCACGTGGATGTCTCCATTGTCCGCAGTCCAAGGAACTCTGAAGATAATTGTGCGCTCCGGCTCAACGATACGGTCCAAAATTTTGGCTGCTTTATACTTAGGTGTTTGCTCAATCACAGGAATAACTGCTTCGGCAACTTCGTGCACCGCTTGCAGGAACTCTGGCTCGTGACCATTCGACACTTTTACTTTCGCCATGAAAGCATCAATTTCCGCTTGATATTTACTAGACATAAATTTTGTTTAATTACAGTGGGGCAAATGTAGATATTTTTTCAATTCTGAATTCAAAAAATAAATCAGGATGTTTGAAGTCCTAATCTTATTAAATGACAAATGATGATAAATAAGTGTGTAAGAGGATTTGGATATCAGATTTTTTTTTCCTTTGAGGCAACTTAATCAAGGTAGATTGAGTCTAATTCTAGAATACAAGTTCAATACAAGTTCAATACAAGTTCAAAATAAGTTTTAATTTGATAACAATGAAAAAACAACTCACTACAATCCTTAGCATTGTTTCTCTTCTAACTGGCTCAATATCAGCCTTTGGACAAGCTTCAATTTGTCTCGGAACAGATGCTGTTGTCTGTCCAGGGGGTACAATAACTATTAACGACTGTGCGGCTGCTGGTGCCGGAGGAAGTACCGTTCCGTATACAACTGGATTAATTCCTTTCGCACCCGATCCATTTACTGGAACTAGTGTTTCCTTATCGGATGATTCATTCAGCTCCGCAATTAACATCGGCTTTAGCTTTTGCTATTATGGAACGACATATACGCAGCTAGTAATTAGTTCAAATAACTTGGTTTCGTTCAATACTGGATACGCGAATGGGTATTCATCTTGGGTTACGGCGGCCATTCCAACGGCAGCGAGTCATCTGAATTCAATAATGGGACCTTGGCAAGACATTAACCCTGGTGCTGGTGGACAAGTTCGATACCAAATGTACGGAACAGCACCAAACCGCCGATTTGTTATTTCTTGGGTAAATGTGCCTATGTTCTCATGCGGGACATTGTACACAAGTCAAATTAAATTATACGAAACTTCAAATCTCGTTGAAACGCACATTCAAAATAAAGTAGTCTGCGCAAGTTGGAACAGTGGGCGCGCAGTTCACGGAGTTCAAAACAACAACGCGACACAAGCGTTGGCTGTGCCAGGCAGAAATAATACGCAATGGGGGACTACCAACGAAGGCTACCGATTCACGCCACAAAGTACGGTTACGTGGACGAACAATCTTGGACAGAACTTCCCATACAACGGAGGTGTTCTTAACATAACTACGATTCCACCTGGAGTAACAGGCTATTGGCTGAAAGCGGTAACCTGCGGCACTGCGGGCACGGCAATTTCCGATACATCTTGGATCTCAAACGGAGCGTCTCAAGTATCAGCATCAGCCACGCCAGATATTTGTTCTGCTAGTCAAGGATCCGTAACGGCCACACCAATCGCGGGAATACCAGTTTACACGTATAGCTGGCCAACATTAGGCGGTGCAACAACGCAAACAGTGAATGGAGTTGCAGCTGGAACATATCAAGTTGTGATGACGGACGGAAACGGGTGTAGCTCAACAGCGAACGTAACAGTAGGCGATACACCTGCCGCATTTTCTGGTTCTACAACTTTGGTTTCTTGCCCTGGTGGAAGCGATGGAACAGCAACTGCAAATATGATTCCGCCACTTGGAAATATTACGTACCAATGGGATGACCTAATGATGCAAACTACGGCTACGGCGGTTGGTTTAACGGCAGGTGCCTACACATGTACGGTCACATCCGATGCAGGATGCACAGGAATCGTGAATGTGAACATAACGGAAATTCCAGGAATGGTGGGTGCGATCACTAGTCAATCTGATGTAACATGTAACAGTGGAAACAATGGAATGATTGATGTGAACATTACACTAGGAACTGCGCCCTACGCTTATTCTTGGGACAATTCAGTTTCAACAACCAATATCGCAAGTGACCTAGTAGCTGGAATGCACACTGTAACGGTTACAGATGCAAACGGTTGCGTGATAACGATTACAGGCACGATTGCTGAGCCTGCTTCGTTGAATATCACAAGTCTTACGCCAGACACGCAAATTTGTCCAGAAGACGACATCATGTTGACCGTAACTGGGGCTGGAGGATCAACTCCACATACATTTAGTTGGTTCCAAGGAGCAACACAAATTGGAACAGGGACTACGATCACCGTGGATCCGTTGGTAACGAACACACAATACTGTGTAGTACTCTCAGAAGCATGTGGATCACCTACAGATCAAGAATGTACAATGATTTATTTCCCAACGCCAATTGTTCCTTCATGTATTCCTGATGAATACGAGAAATGTTTACCAGGTCGATTTGAATTCACAAACACATCTTCAAATGGCAGTGAAATCGCATCAACATACTGGGAATTTGGTCCTATTGGAACGGCTCTCGAAGTTGGAAACGACTCAACGAATTACCAATTCAATAAACTTGGTATTTACGATGTGATCATGACAACAACGTCAATTTATGGATGCGTTTACACAGACACAATGCATGAATTCGTGCAAGTGAAACCAAATCCAATTGCCGACTTTACCTTCTCCTCAAACCCAACAACAATTTACGAAACAGCTATTCAAATGCAAGATCGTTCTTCTGTGAATGTTATCGGTTGGAACTGGTTTAGCCCTTACTCGAATCCATCTTCAAGCGCGATTTCGGATCCGAAATTCTATTTCCCTGAAGAAGTTGGAGTCTATCCTGTTACTTTAGCCGTAATTACTGAACTCGGTTGCACGGATACTATTACCTTGTACTTGCACGTGGTTCAAGATATCCTGTTCTGGGCACCAAATGCATTCACGCCAGACGGTGATGAACACAACCAAGGATGGAAACCAATCATTCAAGGAATTGATGTGTACGACTTCGATTTGTTTATCTTCAACCGATGGGGAGAATTGATTTGGGAAAATCACGATCCAGAAGTTGGATGGGACGGAACGTACAACGGAAAATTAGTGCAAAGCGGAGTATATACGTGGAGAGCGCGTGTGAAAGATTTGTACAACGATGATAAAGTAGAGTTCAACGGTTCAATCAACTTGTTGAAATAAGTAGAAAATAGTAAATAACTCAATAGGAAATCCCTTTCTTGTGACCGAGAAAGGGATTTCTATTTTTCTTTGGTATTGATTTTGTATTACTAGAGAAAATAGTTTTGTAAGTTTGAAAAAATATCAACCATGAAAAAGATACTAATACCAATAGGAATTTGCGCATCACTCTTTATGACGTCGTGCGATGTTATGAATGATTTAGCTGGAGTAGTCCTGGATGGATCAGGAGATTCGTCTAAACCAAAATTAACCAACACCGAAGTGATTCAAGGATTGAAAGAAGCATTGAACGTTGGAATTAAAAACTCCGTGGATCTCACTTCTGTGACAGATGGTTTTTTAGGAAACAACGCTATCCGTTTGCCTTTCCCTGCCGATGCTCAAAAGGTGAAAGACAAGGCACTCGAATGGGGATTAGATGGACAGGTTGATAAGTTTGAAACAACATTGAATCGCGCTGCTGAAGAAGCAACAAAAGAAGCTCTCCCCATTTTTAAAGATGCCATTCTCAACATGAGTATCTCTGATGGATTCGCGATCTTGAATGGCGGCGAAGGTGCCGCAACTAGCTTCTTGCGAGACAAAACACGTGCTCAACTCGTCGTGGCATTTGCTCCTAAAGTTGATGCTGCCATCTCGAAAGTGAAGTTGACCGACTACTGGAATCCTATCATCAACAAATACAACACCGCGATGACGCTCACAGGAGGAGAAAAAATGAATCCAGACTTGAGTGAATACGTAACCGATAAGGCAATTTTAGGTTTGTTCCACATGGTAGAACTTGAAGAAAATAAAATTCGTAAAGATCCTATGGCCCGCGTAAGCGATATACTCCAAAAAGTATTTGGAAGCATTGGAAATTAATCTCCGAAATCAGAATTACGAAGCCCTGACGATCTATGTCAGGGCTTTTTTAATGGAATTCTCGGCAGAAATTCCTACTTTCATTCATCAAAAACAACCGAATGCAATACCCACACACCGAATTGGTGCTCAACAATAAAGGACAAGTCTATCACCTCGGACTTTCCCCAGAAAACATTTCCGATAAAATAATTCTCGTTGGAGATCAAGACCGCGTAGCCCTTGTCGCTTCCTTTTTCGACTCAATCGAACACAGCTCGCAGCACCGAGAATTTGTATGTACCACTGGAGTGTACAAAGGAAAACGCATCAGCGCTGTTTCTACTGGAATTGGCACCGATAATATTGACATCACCATCAACGAACTGGACGCTTTGTTCAACATCGACCTCGTGAAACGCGAAGACAAAGAAATACTTACCTCACTGCGTTTGATTCGTATTGGAACCTGTGGAATTTTACATCCCGAAATTGCCTTGCATTCTTATATTTTATCGACGCACGCCTTCGGCCTCGATAATGTGGCGCACTATTACGACATTCCATTCACTGCAGAAGAAGAAGCATTGAATGATGCAATCAACCGAGCGGTGAAATTACCTACGGCGATCAAAACATACCTCGTGAAAGCGTCTGAATCGCTCAATAGCCAGCTTCGTTCGGAAGAAACCGTGGAAGGAATTACGATCACATCGAGTGGATTTTACGGTCCACAAGGTCGCCAGTTGCGCTTACCTGTGCACACAAATCAATTGAACGATCAACTCAGCGCATTTGAGCACGACGGAGCACGGATCACCAATTTTGAGATGGAAAGTTCGGCCTTATTTGCCCTCGGAAAAGCCTTGGGGCATGAATGCTCGACGATCTGTTTGGGAATTGCCAATCGACCCAGAAAAGACTTTTCGAAAGACTATTCCAAGCCCATGTTGGAGCTGATTGAGTACGTGTTGGATCGAATCTGATCAACTGTTTTTGTGTGTTGTAGCAATGCTCTCGTTAATAATCCGTAGCTTTATGATGAATGGAATATAACAATATGAATTTCGCCGTATTAATTGACGGTGATAATATCCCATCTGCTCACGTAAAGGAGATGATGGAAGAGATAGCCAAGTATGGCAACCCAACGATCAAGCGAATCTATGGTGATTGGACAAACCCACGACTTTCGAAGTGGAAAAACCTTTTGCTCGAAAATGCAATTACCCCAATTCAGCAATATGGCTATACAACTGGGAAAAACGCAACAGATTCTGCGATGATCATCGACGCGATGGACATTCTGTACTCCGGTAAAGTGAATGGATTTTGCTTAGTATCAAGCGACAGTGATTTTACCCGATTGGCTACGCGATTGCGCGAGGCTGGTATGCAAGTGCTCGGAATTGGTGAACGAAAAACACCGAATCCCTTCATTGTGGCGTGTGATAAATTTATCTACGTAGAAATACTCAAAAACCGAGGTACCAAGAAAGAATCCGAGAATGAGAGCGAAAAGCAACCCGATAAAACATCGATTGATAAGATTACGCACAAAGAAATCAACCTCATTCGAACATCCATTTCCGATCTTTCCGATGAAGATGGGTGGGTTTACTTGGGTGATTTAGGAAACTTGATTCAGAAAAAACAGCCGAATTTCGATTCGCGGAACTACGGATTTGAGAAATTAACTGCCCTGATTCGATCCTTGAAAGAATTTGAGGTAGAACAACGCGACAATCCGAAAAGTCGACATAAATTAATGTATGTACGCAACGTTGAGGTGACAAAAAAAACATCGAGACAGCCTCGAAATAATTCGAGCAAAGCCAAAAAATCGGCTGATGCCAGAACTCCTAGTTAACGAAACCATTTATGAAATTTACCGAATTACAACTTCGTCCCGAACTACTTGAAGCCATTTCATACATGGGATTCGAAACGGCGACACCTGTTCAGGAAAAAGCGATTCCTATTATACTCAACAACGACGATTTGATTGCTTGTGCTCAAACAGGAACTGGGAAAACTGGAGCGTTCGTGCTACCCATCCTCAATAAACTGATTGGGAAAAAAGATACATCTGTCGATACACTCATCATTGTGCCAACGCGCGAGCTTGCCGTGCAAATTGAGCAACAAATTCAAGGACTCTCCTACTTCATTTCTGTCGGATCGATGGCAATTTATGGCGGAGGAGATGGGAAGGACTGGCAAATTCAGAAAGACGCACTCACGAAAGGCGTTGATATTGTGGTCGCTACACCAGGGAAACTTATTTCTCACCTGAAAATGGGTTACGTGAAATTCGACAACGTGAAGCACCTTGTATTGGACGAAGCGGATCGAATGCTCGATATGGGATTTATCGATGATTTGCAAACAATCATTTCTTACATCCCGAAAGACCGACAAACACTCATGTTCAGTGCTACAATGCCGCACAATATCAAAGATTTGGCGAAGCGCATCATGAAAGATCCAAAAGAAATTGCATTTGCCGTTTCGAAGCCAGCAGAAGGTGTAGATCAAAAGATGTACATGGCACACGAGAACCAAAAAATTGGCGTGCTCACACATATTTTGCAAGAGCGAAAAGATTTTGATAGCATCATCGTCTTCACCTCATCGAAAATGAAAGTTTCCGAGATTGTGCGCTCACTCAAACGCGCTGGCTTTCCCTCACAAGGAATTTCATCCAACCTCACTCAGGACATGCGCGAGGAAGTCCTTCGCGGATTCCGATCGAAACGCATTCGGATTTTGGTGGCAACAGACGTGATGAGTCGCGGAATTGATATCAAAGAAATCAATATGGTGGTCAATTTTGACGTACCGCACGACGCCGAAGATTACGTTCACCGCGTTGGACGGACTGCCAGAGCGAACACAAAAGGCGAAGCGATTACCTTTATCAACGAAAAAGACATGCACCGTGTGCGTAAAATTGAACGCTTGATCGAAACGAAGTTCGAAAAACTCCCACCACCCGAAGCACTCGGACCAGGACCAATTTGGCAAGAGAAAAGTAGTGGGAACTCGAATCAAGGTGGAAAAAAACGCCCATTCAACAACAAACGCAAAGGCCCGAGAAAGCCTCAAGGACAAAATGGATAATTGAAAAATTCCGCGAACTATTAGAAACGCGCTTTCATGCTGTTGAATGGAAAAATACGCGCATTTGATTTGAAAAGTTCAAACGGCGAAGCGAGCAGTAAATTGATCGAAACATGGACGAATAAGGACTACGAATTGACCGTAGTTTCCTGCCAAACTGGTCAAATTGACGAAACATGGCAGAGTGCCGGAAGTTTGACCATCACGCCAAACGGAAAAGCATCAACGATTATTACTCTCGTTTGTGAGTGTGGCTGGTAAATTAGAATCGATGAAAACACTATTTTTACTTTTGATAGGAATTTCTCTCATTGCTTGCACGGAGCAAGATCCAACTGTGAAGAGCGAAGATCAACTCAACATAGAACCCAAAAAAACGGAAAACACGGAAGTCGAGCAATCAAAACCTGAATCTATTGAACCCGAAGTAATCGTTTCTAAACAAATGAAGAACTTCCAAGGAAATTGGTTCAAAGTAACTTATCCAGCCAATTTTAAGGCATCGCCAAACTCCCCTGTCGAAAAAATGGAGGACTACAGCTTTGTACGCACCGACGAGGCGACGTTTGTTTCGCAAGATGGTAGCGTAGAATTTTTCGTGTACTCGCCCCAATGGGCCGGTGATCCGATCGAATACTTGAAAAAACGGTCAAACGAGAAAATCACATCCGACAAAACTCAAAAAGGAGATTCCGATGATCCATTTTCGATTGCTCATCGCTGGGTAACGTTTGAAGATGTTGATGGCAAATACGTGCGATGTTATCATTCTCAAAGAGCAGAATCGACACATCACGTTTTTGGTGTGAAGTACACGAACATAAAAATGTACGAGGTGTACAAAGCAGCTTATCTCGCTTTCAAAAAATCTTTGGAACAATACGCAGACTGATTTGATCAACATGTTACCAAGGCGCTCACCACGTCTTCACGCTGAATATTGTGTGTATTATCACCTTGAAGGGAAACGAACAGAAGATCGTTTACATGATGTGAACGAACAGTTTGAAGCGCTCCAATCGATTCTTGATTTAAAATTGTCAGATTGAAAATCGTCCTAGCTACGTATACACATCGAAATCCTTATCTTTGCTTTCAATTCAATATCCGAAAGGAACAAATGAACTTGATATGACGATCAGTGGTTTCACAATGGTGCGCAACGCCGACAATTATTATTTCCCGATTGAGGAATCCATTCGATCGATTTTACCAATTGTTGACGAGTTTATCGTGGCTTTGGGCGACAATGCCGAGGACGATCGCACACGCGAAAAAATAGAATCGATTGGTTCGGATAAAATCAAGATTTTTGACAGAGTTTGGTCCGAGCAAGAATTTGTAGACGGAAAGATTTTCGCCAACGAAACTACCTTTTCCCTCGAACAATGTTCTGGCGATTGGTGTTTTTATTTGCAAGCCGACGAAGTGGTCCACGAAAAAGATTTGGATGTAATAGTCGCGACGTGTAAGAAATACAAAGACGACACGAACGTGCATGGTTTACTCTTCGACTATTTCCACTTTTTCGGCGATTACAATCATTACTTGCCCTTCCACGGATGGTACAAGCACGAGATTCGACTTGTAAAAAACAATGCGTCCATCTATTCTTACAAAGACGCGCAATCCTTTCGCAGAAAGGAAAATGAGAAATTGAAGGTCGCAAAAGTTGCCGCGCACATCTATCATTACGGTTGGGTTCGACCGCCAGAATTGATGCAATCAAAGAAGAAAGAACAAGATTCGATGCACCATGGACGCGAAGTAATCTCGGGCGAGTACCAGTTAAAACCAAACGAATTCGATTACGGTGCACTCGGGAAAATTCCCACTTTCAAAGGAACGCACCCCGCAGTGATGAACGAATTGATGGCTCGAATTGAGTGGAAACACAAGTTGAATCAAACGAAAAATGGGAAACTGAACCGACCACCGATGAAGCACGAACAGCCGAAATATCGTTTTTTAAGTTCGATCGAACGTGCAATCGGCCGCGACTTTTTTCCTTATTCGAATTGGAATTTGGTGAAGTAAACTCCGTCTAATCACCCTGAAATCAACGTTTTTCAACTTTGGCACGCATCTTGAAATAGCATAAGTAACTCTAAAACGAAATGCTATGAACAACGATAATAAAATAACTGCCATCGAGAAAATGTTGAATGGAACATTAACAGATTATATCTTGTACCTCAAAGGAATGGCGACCTTGAAATAGTTTACCCACTGTATACATAACGCAAACCGTCTCAATCGCTTTTGGGACGGTTTTTTTATTTTTGAAAGTTAGATTTTTCCTGGAGCGGTGATGTTAAATTCCTTCAAAACTCTGCTCAACGCGTTGCTACATACCACACTCACCATTGCTCCTGGCACGCCGTGGCCAGTAAAATCTGCTGCCGCGATGTATATGATGTCATTCAGTGTTTCGAACCAATAGAAATGGCCACTCACCACGTCTTTCGGTTTGAATAATAGGAAAATTTCCGGAAAATGCTCTTCAATCTCGCTTCGTTTTGGTAGAATGGGGGCTTGAAGTCGCTGGGCGTACGCGATAGAAGAAGAAATCGACCTCTTTTTCTCCTAAACTACTTCTTTTTGTATCCGAATCACCGAATTTTTCTCTGAAAGGAATTGATTGATACGCTTTTTTCGACGATTGGAGAAGATGGCAAAGAAGAGCGATCCGAGCAGAACGATACCACCAAAAACACCCCGTGTAATCCAAGTTCGTTGTTCGGCAATTTTCCGCTGATCTTTCGAGCGTCCAATCAAGTTGGAATTCGCCAATTGGTGTTCGATTCTCGGGATTCGAAATTTCGGACAATCTTGTTCCTTTAGCTTAATTGAAATTCGTAATTTGGTGTCATGAAGCTAAAATCAAACGACTTCCACACACAGAACTTCTACAACATGAACTTAGCGAACGATTTTTTATTGAACCCAGGCTACCGTCATTTGAATCATGGTTCGTTTGGTGCATGTCCAAAACCCATTTTCGACGATTACCAAAAATGGCAACTTCGGTTGGAGCAAGACCCCGTTCAGTTTTTTGTGCTCGACGGAAACAAGCAATTGGAAATTTCGAAAGCAGCATTGGCCAAGTATATTAACTGTGATCCAGATGATTTGGTGATGACCATGAATCCTTCCTACGCGATGAATATTGTTGCAAAAAGTTTTGGCCTAGAGACTGGCGATGAGATTTTAGCAACCGATCACGAATATGGTGCCATGGACCGAACGTGGAGCTATTACTGCAAAAAAGTAGGCGCCCGATACGTTCAGCAAAAAATTCCACTCGGACTTCAAACCAAAGAAGAGTTTTTGGATGCATTTTGGGCAGGATATTCCCACCGAACGAAGGCTATTTTTATCAGTCAGATCACAAGCATGACCGCGACCATTTTTCCGGTTAAAGAAATCTGTGAGCGCGCAAAAGAATTGGGATTGATGACTATCGTAGATGGAGCCCATGTTCCAGGGCATATACCGCTCGATCTGTCCAACTTGAAAGCCGACATCTACACAGGCGCCTGTCACAAGTGGATGCTCGCCCCAAAAGGTTGTTCATTTTTGTACATCACCAAAGAATTTCAGAATGACTTCGACCCCTTACTGATTAGTTGGGGCTACAAGTCAGAAGTGCCAGGGAAATCGAAATTTCTGGATTACCATCAATTGCAAGGAACCCGCGATTACTCAGCGTTTTTAACACTCCCTGCCGTTGTGGATTACCTCGAGAAAAATGATTGGTGGTCGGTTTCTATTCGCTGCAAACAACTTATTTTGGACAATTACGAAGATTTGTGCGACATCGCTGGAACGAAGCCAATCACGGCTATCACTTCCGAGTTTTTGGGTCAGATGTGCAGCGTTTCAATTCCGATCGACGATCCGATGGAACTAAAAACGTTGCTCTACGAGAAATACAAGATCGAAATTCCCGTATTCAAATGGCATGATCAAATTTTCCTACGATTGTCCGCTCAGGCGTATGTCAATCAGGAGGATGTCGACTACCTCAAACAGGCTTTAATCGATTCGAAATCAATGATTACTAGTTGGAAATAAACATCGCGTAACGCTAAAAGCACGAAAGCAAGATCGTCCTTCTCTGAAGAACGAAATAACTCAAAAAAAAGATTTAATTCTGCTTTTGAATTCAACTTTTTCGCTATCTTAATATCTATGACATCAAACGATACCTACGAAACCAACGACATCGCTGAGTTCACTGAGCGCTTTATTAATCAAACGAAGCGTACGATTTTCCTCACGGGTAAAGCGGGAACGGGTAAAACCACACTTCTGCAAAAGATCGTCAAATCGACGTATAAGCAAACTGTGATTGTTGCACCTACTGGAATTGCGGCTCTGAATGCTGGTGGCGTAACCATTCACTCATTTTTTCAATTACCTTTTGGAGGATTTATTCCCGACTTTAATGCTGAGTTCAATGACCGCGTCCGTTTGGAAAGTAAATCGACCTTACTGCGGCATTTTACGATGAACAACCAGCGCCGGGCGATTATTCGCAACCTTGAATTATTAATCGTAGACGAAGTGAGTATGCTCCGGGCTGATTTACTCGACGCGATGGACTGGATGTTGCGGAATGTTCGGAAAATCAACGAACCATTTGGAGGGATTCAAGTGCTTTTCATTGGAGATTTATTGCAACTACCACCCGTGGTGAAGCAAGCCGAATGGAATTATTTGCGCAATTACTACAAAAGTCCTTTCTTCTTCGACTCAAAAGTAATTCATGAAGTGAAACCGCTTTACATCGAATTGGAAAAAGTGTACCGACAAGCCGACGAGAAGTTTATTCGCATCTTAAATAATTTGAGGAATAGTGAGATCACCGACACCGACATCGAAATTCTCAATTCACACGTGCAGCAAGATTTCGACGCTACAAAGCACGATGATTACATCACGCTTACCACGCACAATGCTGATGCAGACAAAATCAACCGTGAAGCACTCGACCGCTTGAACACCCGAACGACAAGCTACGATGCAGAGATTGCCGGTAAATTTCCAGAGCACCTCTACCCCATTGACGAAACCATGCATTTGAAGCTTGGCGCACAAGTGATGTTCATTAAAAACGACATTTCGCCCGACAAAAACTTCTACAACGGAAAAATGGGTAAGATCATTGCGCTGAGTAAGTACGAAGTGAAAGTTCAATTTCCACTGGAAAATAAAATTATCGAAGTCGAAAAATACGAATGGAACAACATTCAATACACGCTGAACCCTTCCACGGGAGAGGTAGAAGAAACAGTACTCGGAACCTTCGTTCATTATCCGTTGAAGCTCGCATGGGCGATCACCGTGCACAAAAGTCAAGGCTTAACCTTCGATAAAGCGATCATCGACGTGTCGAAAGTTTTCGTGCCCGGGCAATCCTACGTGGCACTATCGCGCCTGCGATCCTTGGACGGGCTCGTACTTTTGAATCCTATTCAACCAAATCGATTGACGACCAACATAGAAGTAGCAGCCTTTACAAAAGCGAACGACACGGATGAGGATTTGGAAAAAACCTTGGTTGACGGCACCTTTGAGTACGCCCACGACATGCTTCAAAAATCCTTCGATTGGATGGAACTCATGAACGCTTGGCATTCGCACAAATCGACCTATAAAAATCAAGGATTGAAATCGCAGAAAGGGAAAAATCTGACCTGGATGACGCAGCAAGTACAGCTGCTCGAAAGTACGATGGAGGCATCACGCAAATTTAGAAGTCAACTCAACAAACTCTTTCTTCAAAAAAACACCGACCTCTCCTTCGTGGAAGAACGCGTGGATGCTGCATACGTGTATTTTTTCAAAATCTTTGACGGAATTTTATATTCGACCCTCAAAATAATGGCCGAGTTGCAGCAAAAAAGCAATACGAAACAGTACAACGAAGAATTGGAAGAGCTCGACCAACTGATGACCGAAACTATTATTCGCTTGAAGAAATCGAAACAGTTGATTCACGCAATTGTGAACAAGTTGCCACTCGAAAAAGACCAGCATTGGGAAAACGAAATTCTCGCCTACAAGCAAGGGAAAATTGCCGTTGTGAAACAAGAAATGCGCAAAGAAAATGCCAGTTTCGATTTCGACACCGATTTTATTCAGGTGCGCACCAAAAGCTTGAAGAAAGAGCCGAAAACGAAAAAAGAATCGACCTACGACATCACCCTGAGAATGATTAAAAATGGCAACACGATCAAAGAAATCGCCAAAGAACGACAATTTAGTTCCCAAACGATCACCTCTCATTGCGAACGATTGTTGAAAACTGAAAAAATTGAATTGCTCGAAGTTTTGAATTCAAAACGCATCAACGCTCTCAGCGATTTATTCGACAATTACGACGGAGGTTCGCTCGGAGAATTGAAAGAAAAGGTGGGGAAAAAATTCACGTGGGACGAATTGAAGTTGTACCGAGCATCCTTGATAATATGATCCGAAGTGCACAGGAAACGCCCGAATGGGAAAAAACACCTCAAAATTGAGTACATTCATCCAAATTTCACAAAGCACATGCGGATCCTGATAATCGCCTTCACACTACTTATAAGTGGAATGATCTTAGCACAAAATGACGGGGAGAAAGTCGCTGAAAACTTGGTGTGCGATCACCTGTTCTCTCAGTACGCTGAAGAAACGTCGCAAGTGAGAAAAGCGCTTCGACCAGCAAACGAACGACTTATTCAGAAAATCAATCCACTTCGATATCTCGCTACGGGTCTCATGTTCGTTTATCAAAACCTTTTTTCGGAGCAGATTTCCTCGAATTGCACCTATCAAGTGAGTTGTTCAGAAATGACCAAAAAATCGATTGAAAGAGATGGATTAATCAAAGGAACCTTGATTGGATTGCACCAATTGACCAATTGCTCTACCTCGATTTTGCACGACCACGAGGAATTTGAAATCTCGGACAACGATAAAATAATAAATCCTCTTCCGACGAATGATTAAGCAGTTCTTGATTTTTCTAATGGTCTCCGTGCTGCTCAATTCGTATGCTCAAGTGGATCTAAAATTTATCGAGCACCTCAGCGCGAATAAATTGAAAATGGAGCAGTGGACGTATCTGAATGCAGCTTCTCTCAGCGACGACTCCTTGAGCTTTTTAAAGTCCAAGTTTCACTTGCAATATGGAGATGATGGCGCTTTTTTTGAGAATTTCGATC
>CALFOS010000012.1 GCA_937919725.1 uncultured Fluviicola sp.
ACATCGCAACCACCAGTAGGATCAGAAGTATAAATGCATCAAAATATGTGGAACGTTCTTGCTTCATTGAAAATCGAAAGTACAAAACTTTCTTGGGTGCGATGCTTCGGCAGACATTCTTCATTCAATTTTCACGAAGAATGAGCTCCGAAATTGAAATGCTCTTGACTAAATAGGTTAGTCTTAGCTTAATAAAGCAACTGAATCAAATACAATTCGTTAATAAAGCAAATATACTAAACACACTATATGAAAACGTCGACCTACTTTTTATGCTTTCTCGGTATAATTTTGTCATTCCATCTCAATGCTCAATGCTTCGCAGATATTAACGCACCATTGTCGGCCATATCGAATTGCAACGGACCACAAATTAGCGCAACGGCAACAGGTCCTGGACCTTATCAGTACAGTTGGTTTTCTCCAACGCTCACTTTTTCATCGACGACCAGCGCAACTCCGAATATTTCTAGCGCTACGGAAGGTTGGCAAACGATCACTTTGCTGATTGTTGATGCAAACAACTGTACTTCTTTAGTCGTCGATTCTGTTCAATTCTATCCCTTCGTTACCACTATTAATCAAACGTATTGTACCTTGCCAGACTCTGTGTGCACGCTTGACACTCCCGTTCAAAATTTGGGATGGACCTACACGGATTCCTTAGGAAATGAAACCAACTTGGGTGCAACAAACTGCGTGGCAATTATCGGCCCTGGCGATTACGAATTTACAGGCGTTTACCCATCCAATTGCACGGTAATTCACACCTATCACGTAGAGTTGGATTGCAGTGGTGTTAGTATCAGTCCGATTTCTGAAGTGCTGAGTGAACTGATTTATCCCAATCCGGCAACGCACAGCGTCAGCGTGAAATTACAACGCGCATCTTGCAACGCGTGGGAGATTTTGGATGTATTTGGGAAAATCTGCTTGGCAGGCTCATCGCAATTAGAAGAATTCGAGATCGATTTATCAGGCATCAACGCGGGAACCTATTTTGTGCGTATTTGGTACGACGATCATACTTCAACAAAGCGACTTGTGAAGGATTAAATTGGGTAAAAAGGTTTTCCAACATTGACCATGAATAAGATTTTGCCGTTAAGGATTCAGAAGGGTTCGATTTTTGTTTCTTTGTGAATATGAGGTTGATTCTTCTTGCTTTTTTCTTGTTCAGCGGCTTTGCACAGGCACAAGTTTTAGACAATCGTTTGGGCGAAGCCTTCACGGACAAACCGTTTTTCAACGAAGGTTTCGTGAAGCAAAATCACCTAAAACGCTTGAACGGAACGTACACGTACAAAAATCAGGGTGCCGCTATGCGCGAAACATCGTTCAAGCATGTGTTTAATTTTGATCAAAATGGTCGATTGATATCAAGCTACGAAACGCGCACGGACGACGGCACAAAGGATACAGCTTGGAATATTTATGCGTACGACGAAATGGGCTTTCTTTCCCTCCATCGGAAAACAGATGAAGATGGATTTACCTCCATTCGATATACGAACGATTCTGCAGGAAGAGTGATCAAAGAGGAATTTGTGCGCGAAATTGACAGCAACGGACGCATTATTCAGACGCTTTCATTCAATGAAGAACGCATCGAATACTTGGTATACGACAAACAAACAAAACGCACGCGCTTCAATAATTACAATTTGCCCTACCTCGATGAGCTGTTCAATTACAACGATCTTGGCTATTTGGTGAGTCGGGAAGAGCGCATCAAAATGACCTCGTCGATTTACACTTACGACTACGAATACAACGACAAAGGAAAATTGGCGGCCATCAAAAAAACGAGCAATCGCGAAGAGGGAATTTTGGAAGAAATGACCTTCAAATATGATGAACTTGGCAATTTATTGGAAAAACGTGTCTACCGAAATGGTGAATTCACGACCGATATTCAAATTATCTACAACAGTAAATCCAAATTGCTTTCCGCAGTGCTTACCAAACAAGTGAGCACCGGATTTATGACGATCATTCGCTTCGCGGATTACGAATTTTATTAATCTAGTCTATTTTTTAGTGCGAATTGAACGGTTTCTTCGAGCGTATAAAACGTTTCGTTCAAGGCCTTTTTTACTTTTTCGTTGCTATACGTCCGCGATGAATACAAAGCTTCTACTGTTTCCCGTGTCATAGAAGGAGGTTTTGGGGTGAACCAAGAAATAAACCCGAGTAAGCGTCGAGCAAAATTCACCATCCATTGCTTCGCCAGTTTCCGAGGGACTTTTAGGTAAAGTTGTTTTGCTATCTCGTCCATCAATTCCTTAAACGATTGATTGCTGCCAATGCACAAATAACGCTCATTTTTTATCTCGGATTTCATCAGTTTGATCATTATCCGGGATACATCCCGCGCATCCACGGTTGCGTTTGATCCAGATGGATAGTAGTTTGTGCCTTTTTCGAGGGTCCGAAGTAAAGTCAATGAGCTCTCGTTCCAGTTTCCAGCGCCTAAAATCACACATGGATTCACCATCACCGCATCTAACCCTTCTTCGATGCCGCGCCACACTTCTTTTTCAGCCGAATATTTCGAGATTGAGTACCCCGAAGTTGTTGGCGTGTTTTTCCAAGGTGTTCGCTCGGTTATAACCGCTTTCTCCGAGCCACCGATGGCCGCATTCGAACTTACGTAGCACAATTTTTTCACACCCACTGTGAGCGCCACATTCACAACATTTGCCGTTCCTTCCCGATTAAATTTCATCAATTTATTGAAATCCCGCTTGTGAAAAGACACAAGTGCCGCACAATGAAATACGTAATCGCATCCGGTCATCAATTCTTCTAAAACAACAACATCCATGATGTCGCCCTCAACCCATTCAATTTTATCGAAGCGCTGCTGTCCATTTACTGGGTCTGATTTCAAAAAATAACGGTGCAGTTGATCGCGCTTCGCCTCAGAACGATAGAGTGCACGAATGGACCCGTCGAATTCACTCAAATCAAACATCAATTGCGAACCAAGAACGCCCGTTCCACCCGTTACAAATACCATTCTACGAATTTACAATCTTTCAGGGAAACGCAGTTCTCATTTTTGTATAGATGTGGTAATTTAGGACATCGAATATTTCCACCCGACAAATGTATGTTTGCCGTCGCAAAATGAGTATTTATTTTGTTAAAGCTACTAAGATGTCGTTTCTTTATACTATGAAAGTATTACTAGTTGCTCTGCTACTTCTACTATCCCTCCCCTCCTGCAAATCGGAGTACCAAGAACGCCTCGAGCAGGCGCGCGAGTTGAAAGAACGTATCCTGAGGGTAGAAGCGAATATTAAGTGGAACAACCAACTGGAGTTGTCTAACGAAATTGAGCTTCTGCAAGAAGAAATCAACTTTTTGGCGAAGGTGTCGGGCAACGAAGAATTTTTTTTGAAAGAAGTTTACAAAGATTAGAGCGCGAGCTCATTACTGGGGTCCCAAAAATACTTATAGAAATCGACGACCTGATCCCGAGCAACATCAATTTTTTCCGAAGCGAGCAATTCCTCCATCCGTGTAGGCGATGAAAAATGCATTTTCCCGGTCAGTAAACCAATCCTATTCACCACGCGGTGGGCGGGAACATCGGGAAGAGAATGCGCCGCATTCATTGCCCAACCAACCATTCTACTGGAACGCGGTGCACCGAGGTATTTTGCAATCGCTCCGTAGGAAGTTACCCGACCCTTAGGAATCATGCGGACAACGTCGTACACATTCAAAAAAAAATCGGTGTTCTTCTCACTCAGTTTCATGTGTGGAAAATAGTGAAAGTTTAAGGAGGGCGCGTCGAAATTCGCATAAATCGCTACGACTTTTTAAATATTTCCATAATTCGTTTTAGCTTCCAAATTCCCAAAGTAATCAAGCCCATCAAAAAAAATCGGCCACAACGCGATGAACACTAAACCAATCATTTTTATCGGTTGCCAACCCATCCCAAACGAATCACTTGCTTGATCGGAATAATCTTTCTCAAATCGTTCCGGCGCATCACTGTATTTCACTTTTTCATAAATCGTAAACTTTACCGGGCTCAAAGCGACCGGATCATTCAAGAAACGCAAACGCCCCTCCTTGGATTCAATCTCTGCGGTAATCAATCGAATCGCCTCCTCCGCGTCAATTATGTCCGTTACTGATACCGTTTTCGTGTTCAAAATCACGATATAGCGATCGCGCACTTTGTTTTCAAACGAATTTCAATGTCCACGAACTCCTCCGTCACATCATTCGAACTAATATTCGCGCGATCCATGTAAATTGACTTGCCTTTGATCGCAATCACAAAACTCTGAAATTTGGCGTTGGGAACCGAACAGTGATCGTATTTGAAATGCGATGCAGCGAGTTGTTCAAATTCACCTCCGAGATAAAACCGTCCTATTTTTCGCTCAATTTGGTAATTTCATCGGTCGATTTCTACACCTTTTTTATCTGAAATTCGAAATCTACTGTCCAAATTAGTTTGCGGTTTTCCTTCTTTTCTTGCTTGCGATCCTTCATGAGCACCTTGTCCGTAATTTCTGATTCGCTGATTTTCGAAACGGCACTATCATCCGCGGTTTGAGATCTATCGCCACTGCAACCAACAATTAATACCAAGGAGAAAGCAATGGCAAAAAGGGATTGAAAACGGTGCATAGGCGTCAATTTTAGTGTGTAGAACAGTACAAGATAAGGAGGTTTTCGTTCATGCTTACCAAGTTGCGAATACCACAGAAGAATTGCGAGAGGTGGGGCGTTACCCAGGATGCGCCATAAAAAATGGACGATCAGGGTCGTGCTGTCCGCTGTATCTCTGCTTTGCTGACACAAATCAGAGGATGCCGCTGCCATCACTAACGGGCTAACGCTTCTAACAAAAGTTGTCTATTCTACTGTAACCGATTTCGCCAAATTGCGTGGTTGGTCCACATTACAATTTCGCATCACAGCGATATGGTAGGACAAAAGTTGAAAAGGAATCGTTGCCAACAAAGGGACCAAATGCTCGTCTGTTTCTGGAATTTCGATCACGTGATCTGCAATATCCTTCACAGTTGTGTCGCCTTGCGTTACGATCGCGATAATTTTCCCTTTTCGAGCCTTCACTTCTTGAATGTTGCTCACTACTTTTTCGTATGATGTGCCCTTCGTCGCAATAACGAACACCGGCATCGCCTCGTCAATCAAGGCAATCGGTCCGTGTTTCATTTCCGCTGCAGGATAACCTTCTGCGTGGATGTACGATATCTCTTTCAATTTCAATGCACCTTCCAATGCCACGGGGAACGAACTTCCTCTGCCCAAATACAAGGCGTTTGATGCATTTTGGTAAATCGATGCGATGTACTCAATCTGCTTATTTTGTTCCAAAACTTCTTGTACTTTCGCTGGAATCGCTTCCAATTCCGACAGCAATGTTCTAAACTTCGATTCGCTAATTGTTCCTTTTTTATGCGCCAACGAAAGCGCCATCAAGGTAAGTACAGTCACTTGTGCGGTGAATGCTTTCGTGGATGCAACTCCAATTTCTGGTCCCGCATGTGTGTACGAGCCAGCGTCCGTGATCCGCGAAATGGACGAACCAACTACGTTGCAAATCCCCAAAATTGTTGCGCCTCTCGATTTCGCCAATTCTAGTGCGGCCAGGGTATCGGCTGTTTCCCCCGATTGCGAAACGGCAATCACGATGTCTTTTTCTCCAATGATTGGATTGCGGTAACGGAATTCACTCGCGTATTCCACTTCCACATTGATGCGCGCCAAATCTTCGAACAAGTATTCTCCCACCAAACACGCATGCCACGAGGTTCCACAGGCAATCATAATCACACGCGGAGCATCGATAATGTTTTGTTCGTAATCCTTAATTCCACCTAGTGCCACCCAGCCTTTTTCGGCGTTCAATCGCCCTCGGAAACAATCCTCAATCGAGCGGGGTTGCTCGTGAATTTCCTTCAGCATGAAATGTTCGTATCCGCCTTTTTCGATCGCCTCCAAATGGAGCTCCAATTCTTGGATATACGGTGTTTTTTCTACGTCGTCAATGCTGTACAATTTCAACTCCGAACCGCGCTTGATGACGGCAATTTCTTCATCGTTCATGTACACCACTTGCTTGGTATATTCCACAATTGGCGTAGCATCCGAGGCGAGGTAAAAATCGCCGTCTTTGCCAATTCCTACCACAAGCGGACTACTTTTTCGAGCAGCAATCAGCTTGTCTGGTTCATTTTTCGACATCACCACGATTGCATACGCCCCAACAACTTGTTGCAGTGCCAATCGAACCGATTCGCCTAATTTTGTTCCTGTATTTTTTCGAATATCATCGATGAGGTAGCAGAGAACTTCCGTATCCGTATCACTTCTAAACTCGTAACCTTTGTTCAGCAATTCGCGCTTGATCGCGTCGTAATTTTCGATAATTCCATTGTGAATAATCGCCAAATCGCCCCCTTGAGATGCATGTGGATGCGCATTTCTGTCGTTTGGCTCGCCGTGTGTTGCCCAACGCGTGTGCCCAATCCCTATCGTTCCAGTCGTGTTTTTGTCTTTCACAAATTCCTCCAAGTTCGAAACTTTCCCCTGCTTTTTGTGGATGTTTATTTTGTCTTCGTTATACAAAGCAACACCCGCACTATCGTATCCACGGTATTCCAAGCGCTTCAAACCTTTTATGATAATCGGGTACGCTTCTTTTTGTCCGATGTAGGCAACAATTCCACACATAGTAAAAAAATTAGAATTCAGTATAAAGGATGCGCAAATTTGGTTTCATCTTGTTCATCGTTTGCGATCCGTTAAAAATAATACGATCTGCCGAAGAATTGAAAAACAAGGGAGATAAAACCAATTTTGTATTCTCCAATTCACCCGAAACAATTTGTTGGATGTGGAAACGCAAATCAAAGGAGTAATTTTTCTTCACAGAACTATACACTGCTGTTCCTATCCCAATGTATTTTCCGGGATTGGCAGGATCTTCACGAAGAACGGCAATGGCACCAGCCGGAGCGAATTCAATACCCGTTTGATGCGAAACAGGAAGGGTCATCACTGCAGAATGCACCACGGCATTGGCTGGAATGTTTACAATTCCTGGCATTTCTATCGCTGCTCTACTTTTAAATGCTTGTGCATAATATTCTACCTGCCCCAACGCGTTATTGTTTATCACGTTCTGTATAGGTTTCCCCGAATTGTTCATGTTCACATAGTTGAAGTGCGTTGTTTCTGCATTAATGTAGAAATCGTACGTTTTTTTCACCCCTGCTTGTGTGTAGTAAATCGTTAGTTTTGACGATGCCGCTTTCAGATTAAAGTAGAAAACCCCACCTTGTCCGCTTGATTGCGTACCATTAGCTGTACGAATGTGAAGCCCTTTGAAATAATCGCCAAATGCGTCAGTCGAAGCAAACGAACTAGGCATTGTTTCGGTATCTTCAATAATCGATCGCGCTTTGTTCGTGTCGAGGTGAATTCTCAATTGAGATGGTACTTCACTCTCATTGATGATGGTAATATTCTCTGAATTCATGTTCACCACACTAGCCCCTGGAGCTACCCAGTTCGTTGAACCGCTCAAAAGCGTGCTGTTTGCATAATAGTTCGAGTCTTTGTTGATTTCGTTGGACGGATCAATCTCGAAAACCTCAATCGTTTGATTCCCTGTTTTGCCGAAGTAGCCCGAATAAACAAGTCCGAGCACAAAAGAATCGATTGCAATAGTCGATAAATCGCCAAAATTCGGATTAGGAGCCTGGATATGGAGTTGAGTAAAAATCTCGGCGTTCACAGGGCCGAATGTTGGATCGTTGTACGAGCCCAGTAAAGTAACCACGTTGTTTTTTGTGAGTGTGGAATCTTCAACGAAAGAATAGGTAATGAGTGAAAACGTGTCAACGCCACCGCTTGCCAGAAGATCGTTTTGATCGATGGCATTCAATCCAATTTGGTTTTCTTTTTTCTTGCACGAAACGCTGACCAGAGCGATGAACAAAAAAGTAGCGGAAAGGACAATTCCTTTCCGCCACGTAAACGAATGTTTGTTAGTCATATTATATAAGGACTTCTGCTTCAATTACTTTGTCTAAGAACTCTGACGTTTCTTTTACTTGATGCTCTTCGGCAACCCAATCCAATTTTGCACATTCTGCACCATCGAAAATTGCACGAAGCTCAGCTGAGAGCTCTTCACTACCAACGCTAATTCCGTCTGCATATTTTGCAGCTGACTTAGAAATCGCAAGAAGTGAGGAGTCTGCCACATCAGCAATCACATCATCAGAGAATCCGTCAAATTTAAGTTTTTCACTAAATCGGCTGTCCCAATTAGTGTTAAACCCTTCATTGTACATGTGGTAAACTACTTTTGTATTCGTGAAATGCGGATCGTCTTTGTACAAATTTTTGATATACATGGGCATCAAAGCCGTCATCCAACCACTACAGTGAATCACATCTGGCTGCCATCCCAATTTTTTTACTGTTTCCAAAACGCCTCGGTTGAAGAACATCGAACGCTCGTCGTTATCGGCGTGCTCTGTTTTCGCGTCATCCACTACCGTGTTTTTTCGCTTAAAGAACTCATCATTATCAATAAAATAAACCTGCATGCGAGCAGCAGAGATAGAAGCTACCTTGATAATCAATGGATGATCTGCATCATCAATGATCATGTTCATTCCCGAAAGGCGTATAACTTCATGGAGTTGATGTCTTCTCTCATTGATTACTCCAAATCGCGGCATAAACACACGAATTTCTTTTCCAGCTTCCTGAACCCCCTGTGCCAAATTTCTCGCCGTTGTAGAAATTTCTGATTTGGGTAAAAATGGTGAAATCTCTTGCGAGATAAATAGTATCTTCTTCTTCTCCATGAAAAATTATTAGTGATAAAAACTTTACAAAAATATAGAAAAAAAAGCGGAAACTCAACAAAAACGGATAGATTTGTTTGCCTATAAGGTATTCAAAATGGACGATTCACAGGTGTTTACAACGGTAAGTTCGCTTCGAAAACAACTCGATTGGCGCGCAAAAGATTCAAAAGTTGGTTTTGTTCCTACCATGGGTGCGTTACATCATGGGCACATTTCATTGGTAAAACAGGCTCTGAAGGCGTGCGACCTCGTGGTAGTGAGTATCTTCGTGAACCCTACGCAATTTAGTAATTCCGAAGATTTAATAAAATATCCACGAACACTACAAAAAGATGTCGATTTATTGAACACCGCAGGTGATATTCTCATTTTTGCACCTGGAATAGAGGATGTTTACCCTCCAAATTTCGAAAATATCTCCGTTGATTTGGGAGATTTAGGTACCGTGATGGAAGGTCAATTTCGACCTGGACATTTCAATGGCGTGATGAATGTGGTGAAGCGACTCTTCGATATTGTGGAACCTCAACTTGCTTTTTTTGGCTTAAAAGATTTTCAGCAAGTTGCCGTCATCAAACACATGGTGAACGAATTGAAGTTACCCGTGAAAATTGTGGAATGCGACATTATTCGTGAAGCATCGGGACTTGCTAGCAGTAGTAGAAATGTTCGATTGTCGGAAGAACAAAAAGTGGAAGCTTTGGCCTTGATTCATACCTTGCATTTGGTAAAAGCACTCGTTCTGACGTATTCACCCAAAAAGGCTCGAAAAATTGCGTTCAAAGAATTCAAGAAATCGGGGATGAAGTTGGAGTATTTGGAAATTGTGCATCCCTACACACTTCAATCGCTTTCAAAAAAATGGGTGCCTGGGGCAAATGCCTGCATCGCAGCCTACTGTGGAGAAGTCCGCTTGATAGACAACCTCCAACTCGTGACCATTGAGGAAAAATAGCTTACTTTTAACCCGAAATTCAAGAACACCATGTTAATAAACGTCGTAAAATCGAAGATTCACCGCGTAAAAGTGACGCAAGCGGATCTCAACTATATCGGGAGTATTACCATTGATGAAGCGCTCATGCTTGCTTCAAATTTAATCGAAGGAGAGCAGGTGCAAATTGTGAATGTGAATAACGGCGAACGCTTCGAAACGTACGTAATCACCGGTGAATCGAAATCGGGCACGATTTGTCTGAACGGACCAGCAGCTAGACGTGTTGCTGTTGGCGACATCATCATTATCATCGGATATGGAATGATGGATTTCGAAGCTGCCAAATCATTCAAGCCTTCCATAGTGTTCCCAAATGAGGAGACGAATTTAATCGACTAAATCCTTGAAAAATAATTTAATTAAGATTCTGAAAATCGTTGTCCCGATCGGTATTGGACTTTATCTCACGTGGTATTTCTTGGCTGGTTTGAGCGAAAAGGACGTTCAGGACATCAAGAATTCATTTAAAGAAGCAGATTATTTTTGGGTAGTGATGAGTTTCATCCTAGCATTTTTAAGTCATTTCAGTAGGGCCTACCGCTGGCTGTTTGTGCTCGAACCGATGGGCTACAAACCAAAATTGATCAACTCGTTCTATGCTGTGATGTCTGGGTACGTCATTAATTATACGGTACCGAGATCTGGAGAAGTAGCCCGTGCTGGTTTAATGGCAACTTACGAAGACATTCCATTCGAAAAAGGTTTTGCCACAATCGTTGCGGAACGCGTGATCGATATGCTCATGTTTTTAATCATCTTTTTCATTTCAGGATTGCTGCAGGTGAACTCAACCGAAATCAGCAATATCACACAACGCGATGGCGAACCTAGATACATGATGTGGTACATTTTAGCAGCCATGTTCGTTCTCGGAATTATCGGCTTGAGCGTTTACGTTAAAAACAAGAAACTCAAGAAATTCGTCAACGAAAAAATGCTGGGATTTTGGGAAGGATTGAAGGCGATATGGACGATGAAGAAAAAGTGGGCATTTCTCGGTCACACCATTTTTATCTGGGCATGTTATGTTGGAATGATTTGGGTGACCGCTCAGGCATTCCCGCAAACAGAAAACTTGCCAATTGGGTGTATTTTCGCTGCATTTGTTGTTGGAGCTGCTGCTATTGGTGCTACACCTGGCGGACTTGGTCTCTATCCTTTATGGATTACCGGCGCACTCTTGGCGTACGACATCGATTTTAAAGCGTTCGGAGCATTTATGTGGGTCACACAAACTGGATTGATTGTGTTTCTTGGATTATTATCGTTATTTTTAATTCAACGTCAACCAAAAATAACTCAAGACCTGGACAATGAATAATAGAACAGATTTCCTCGGAGCAAAAATCGTCACACTTCACGAAGCGAAACAACAAGTTGAAATTTGGAAACTTGCTTCCCATAAAGTGGTATTCACCAATGGCTGTTTCGACATTCTACATAAAGGACACGTCTCCTATTTGGCGCGAACGGCCGAGCACGGGAATCGCTTGATTGTTGGTCTCAATTCCGATGCATCAGTAAAACGTCAAGAAAAGGGAGAAAATCGACCCATTAACGACGAAGCAGCGCGCGCAACAGTTCTTGCAGCATTGAGTTGTGTCGATTTAATCGTGTTGTTTGACCAAGATACACCCATTGAGTTGATTCGTGAATTAGAACCAAATGTTCTGGCCAAAGGAGCGGATTATGATCCTTTAGAAACTGATTCACATTCCAAAAAACACATTGTGGGTTCTGATATCGTCCGAGCGAACGGAGGAGAAGTTGTGGCAATACCACTCGTTGATGGTTTTTCGACCACGGCTATTGTAGAGAGGTTAAAGAAGTAGATTTCCTCTACGCGCTATTTATTCGGTAAGATCCGCAATCCGAAAAGTAGAAAATCGGGGAACTTAGCGCTCGAAAATCCTATCTTTGCACAAATTATCACCATGAAGATCAAAACAGCGGAGTTCGTTATTTCGAATACAGATTACAAACTAGGACCCGAAGACGGGAAGCCCGAGTATGCCTTCATCGGACGTTCGAACGTTGGGAAATCCTCGCTCATCAACATGCTCACCGACAAAAAGAAATTGGCAAAAACGTCAGGAACGCCAGGGAAAACGCAGTTGATCAATCATTTCAGCATCAACGATGAGTGGTACATCGTCGATTTGCCAGGATATGGATATGCGAAGGCATCGAAGCAATCGCGCGCGAAATGGGAACGATTTATCGTGGAATATTTGACAAATCGGGAGAGCTTGGTCACTATTTTTGTTCTTTTGGACAGCCGACTCGAACCTCAAAAAATCGACCTCGAATTCATGAACTGGTGCGGTGAAAAACAATTACCATTTTCGATGGTGTTCACCAAAATTGATAAATTGTCAAGTACCTCACTTCAAAAAAACCTGGCGAAATACAAAAAGGAAATGGTGAAATACTGGGACGAAATTCCGCCGATGTTCACGACATCCTCCGAATCGAAGTTTGGTCAAGAGAAAATCTTGAATTACATCGAGCAGTTGAATACGCAGATTTTCGCGAAGTAATCAGAACACATACTTCCAAAAGATTTTCACACCAACAATTACGGCGATAATTGCACTTATCAATACTGCACCAGCCGCAATATCTTTGATGTTTCGGATCGATTCCCTTCGTTCGGTGGTAATTTCATTACACATTTTCTCGAGGGCAGAGTTCATGGCCTCCATAGATAAAACTAGGGCCGAAATGAGTAAAATCGCAATCCACTCTTTCTTTTTTATGTCGAAGTAAAATCCCGCTGAAATAACAAGCGCGAGTGCGAAAAGGTGAATCTGAAAATTGCGCTCCGATTTGATCAAGAGAAAAATCCCACGAAAGGCATATCCAAAACTCTTCAACATCCGGATCATTGCTTCACCAATTTACCGGAATAGAGTGCAAATCCATCGAGCTTAATCGTGTACAAATAATTTCCTACGATCAGTTTCGACGAATTCACTGTGACAGCGTGCGTTCCTCCTGATTTAAACCCAAGGTGTTCAGTCTGTATTATTCTTCCCGACAAGTCGATGATTTCCAGCGTAATTTTTCCTTCCGAGAAGAGTGAAAACCCGAGGTTAAATTCGGTGTCGAATGGATTCGGCCAAACGCGGTGATATTCAGGTTCCGCTTCGATGGGTTCCACAGCAAGCGAGCAGTTTCCGGGCAAATTGTTATCGATCCAAAGCGCACGTTGTGCAATGTAATTTTTGAAAAAATCCAAATCTTCCTGATACGTTTGACCAACAAATCCGTTCCAGTTCACGTACACGCCAATGATGGGCCATTTCTGGAAATTTCGCCCGCGCGCTTCTGTCAAATAATTGGAAACCGAGTCGATGTACGCGTGAATGGTCGATGTTTTCAATGGACCTTGACGCAATTCTTCCCATCGACAACGCAATCCGTTGGCGTACCCAGGATCTTGCATCAATTTCTCCCACCAAAAAGGAATTTCTGTGCTGAAGTTGCAAATATCGTCGAATTCATATTGCCAACCTGTGGTGATGTCAGCATCGCAATAATCGGCGTTTCCGTAGGAAAGATTAAAATCCCACATCGGTCCGGCATGCAATTTCGCCATCCAGTTGAAGGTGTTTTTGTCTTTGTACATGAATGAACTCGAGCGGTAACCGTCCACTGTTCGACCCAATTCTTGCATGATGAAAAAGTCGTGAAACGATGTGTGATCAATGTACTTCGGCCAGCCGAGGAGAGGATCGTTGAATTGTGGACCGTAAATCACGTCTTCAAACTCACCAATAAAATCTTCCATGTAGGTCGCTTGATAAGAATTCATCTCGTCGAATTCTGGGTCGTGAAACTGAAAAACAACCTCGGGATCATAATTCGAGCCCCACGAGTAACCAACTTCGCCAGTCAATTTATCGACCTTCACAACGTATCCTCCTGTCAAACTATCGCCCCATTGATTGGCAACGTGCACATTTTTGAGGTCCACACGATTGTTGTCAATCTTGATGCGTTCCATTAGAATATAGACACCACGGTAACTTCCATTCACGACCAATTCACAATAGCGTGTGTTAGAGGCGTAGTGCCCCATTTTCCTTGCCAAATCGTAGGTCAATACATTTCTAATCAGTGTTTTGTCGGGATAAGGTCCGTTCAAAATCCAGTCGTTTTCTGGGGCCATGCCCAAGAGTGCAATTTGTGCGTTGACACCTAAGCTGTCTTGCGTTTCCAAAGCGTATCCTTTTTTTGGGTATTGCTGAGACGTCGATCCGCGAATTTCTATCTCAATGCGGCCGTCGTAATTGTTGAAAGGATCGGTCATATAATTCCGAATTCCAGGTCCATTGTAAATCACGCCCATTTGCGCTACCACGCGCGGATCATCCACAATCGGAGCGCCGTTTTGAGTGGTAATCACAATGATCGGAATGTCCGAATCGGTGAATGTTTGCGCACTTGCTCCAAAATGGCTCAGGCAGATTGTAAGAAGTATAATTGTTCTCATCATACCAAAATACGACTTATTTCTAAATCAAGTGTTTTGTAGACAATACTTGACCATCGAATTAATTCGCTTATCTTTGCAGAAGTTCTTTTGAAATAAACTTATGAAGAAAGGTGGAGGGATTGGCCCTGCGAAACCTTGGCAACCTCTTCGATGATTCGCTTCATGGAAAAAAGGTGCCAAATCCGATCGGCGTTTGCCGTAAAGATAAGTTGTGTGATTCCCTTCACTTTTCTTCGCAACATACTTATATATAGATGAATCGTATTCAGGAATTACTGCAAGAGCGCATTCTCGTCCTTGATGGAGCAATGGGAACCATGATTCAACGGCATTCGCTGGAGGAAGAGGATTTCCGTAAAAATTGGTTCGAAAATCATCCATCGTCGCTGAAGGGAAACAACGATTTGTTGTCGTTGACGCGTCCAGAAATCATCAAAGAAATTCACGCACTTTATTTTGCAGCGGGAGCAGATATAGCAGAAACAAATACATTTTCTGGAACTACCGTTGCGCAAGCGGATTACGGTTTGGAGTCGGCGGTGTACGATATCAATTTCCAGAGTGCTAAAATCGCGAAGGAAGTTGCGGAAGAATTTACAGCACGCGAACCACACAAACCACGTTTTGTAGCTGGATCGATGGGGCCAACAAACAGAACGGCGTCCATTTCTCCTGATGTCAACGATCCCGGATTCCGTGGAATTACCTTTGATGAATTGGTGATTGCCTACAAACAACAAGCGAATGCACTGATTGATGGCGGCGTGGATTTATTGCTCGTGGAAACGGTATTTGACACGCTAAATGCGAAAGCGGCTTTGTTTGCCATTGATGAGGTGTTGATCGAACGTAATTTGGACATGCCGATCATGGTTTCGGGAACGATTACTGACCAGAGCGGACGAACATTGACAGGACAAACGACGGAAGCATTTCTCATCTCTGTTTCGCACATGAATTTGCTGAGTATTGGACTCAATTGTGCGCTTGGCGCGTCGATGATGCGACCGTATTTACAAGTCCTCAATAAAAAAGCACCGTTTGCTGTGAGTGCACATCCAAATGCTGGATTGCCCAACGAATTTGGTGAATACGAGGAAACACCCGAATTGATGGCAGCTCAAATCAAGGAATTTTTAGATGAAGGTTTGGTGAATATTATCGGTGGATGTTGTGGTACAACGCCTGCTCACATCAAGGCAATCGCCGATTTGGCGGTCAATTATTCACCAAGAAAGCAAGAAGTAGATGTCGAAGAATAAGAATAGCGCAACACTTAAATTATCTGGTCTCGAACCGCTCATTGTTACTGGCGAAAGCAATTTTGTAAATGTCGGTGAGCGAACGAACGTGACCGGTTCGCGGAAGTTTTTGCGTTTGATCAAGGAAGAATTGTTCGATGAAGCGCTTAGCGTAGCCCGCGAGCAAGTGGAAGGTGGTGCGCAGATCATCGACATCAACATGGACGAAGGAATGATCGACGGAAAAGAGGCGATGGTTCGTTTCTTGAATTTGATCGCTGCTGAACCAGATATCGCGCGCGTTCCTGTGATGATCGATAGCTCCAAGTGGGAAATTATCGAAGCGGGATTGAAGTGCGTGCAAGGAAAAGGAGTGGTGAATTCGATTTCTTTGAAAGAAGGCGAGACCCAATTTATCGAGTACGCTCGAAAAGTTAAACGATACGGCGCTGCGGTAATCGTAATGGCGTTTGATGAAAACGGGCAAGCCGACAGCTACGAACGAAGAATCCAAATCTGTGAGCGATCCTATCGAATTTTAGTAGATGTGGTTAAGTTTGCTAAGGAAGACATTATCTTCGATCCAAATATTTTCCCTGTTGCAACGGGAATGGAGGAACACAACAACAACGCCCTCGATTTTTTTAGGGCAACAAAGTGGATTCGTGAGAATTTACCTGGTGCGCACGTGAGCGGTGGAGTTTCCAATGTTTCGTTCTCATTTAGAGGAAATGACGTGGTGCGCGAAGCAATGCATGCCGCATTTTTGTACCATGCCGTGCAAAATGGAATGGACATGGGAATCGTGAATCCGGCGATGTTGGAGGTATACGATGATGTAGATAAAAAATTGCTCGAATTGGTAGAGGACGTTTTGCTCAACCGACGCGAGGATGCAACTGAACGTTTGCTCGAACATGCCGAGACCTTCCGAGGAGAAGGGAAAGTGCGCGTGGTGGATCTTTCGTGGAGAGAAACCGAGGTTGAAGAACGTTTGGCACATGCCCTCGTGAAAGGAATTACGGACTTCATTGACGAAGACACCGAAGAGTGCCGACTGAAGTTTGATCGCCCAATTGAGGTGATCGAAGGTCCGTTGATGGATGGAATGAACATTGTTGGCGATCTGTTCGGAAGTGGGAAAATGTTTTTGCCCCAAGTGGTGAAATCGGCGCGTGTGATGAAAAAAGCGGTCGCATATTTGTTGCCGTTTATCGAAGCGGAGAAGGGTGGAGTGCAGTCATTCGCTGGAAAAATATTAATGGCGACGGTGAAAGGCGATGTGCACGACATTGGAAAAAATATTGTCGGGGTTGTACTTGCGTGCAACAATTACGAAGTAATCGACTTGGGTGTGATGGTGGCTCCCGAACGGATTATACAAGAAGCGATTGCCCAAAAAGTGGACGTCATCGGACTCAGTGGATTGATTACGCCCTCACTCGACGAAATGGTAACAGTTGCCAAAGAAATGGAACGCGCAAATTTGTGTATTCCCCTGATGATTGGTGGCGCAACGACCTCTAAAGTACATACAGCGGTAAAAATCGACGAACATTTTACGAAAGATCAAGCAATTCACGTCTTGGATGCATCGCGCTCGGTAACAGTCGTGGAACAATTGCTTGGTGCGAAGAAAACGGATTTCATCAAAAATCTGAAAGAAGAATATACGCGCGTTCGCGAACATCACGCGAAGAACAGAGCAGAAAAACAAATGCTCACGCTCGAGCAGGCACGTGCGAATAAACTCCAAATTGATTGGGAGAATGAAGTCATCGCGAAGCCAAATCACGTCGGGACAAAAGAAATATCCGTGACCACGGAAGAATTAATTCCGTTCATCGATTGGACGCCGTTTTTCAGAACATGGGAATTGCACGGAAAATATCCAGCGATTTTGCAAGATGAAGTGGTTGGCGTAGAAGCGACGAAATTATTCGCGGATGCAAAAGAAATGTTGAAGTCGATTGCAAACGAAAACTGGCTCGAACACAAAGGAATTATTGGAATTTACCCTGCAAATGCAATCGAAGACGACATCATCATTTACGATCCAAACGACGAAACGCAGCAAATTTCGATTCAATGCACGATGCGCCAACAATCCAAGAAAGCAGCTGGCGTTCCGAATATTGCGCTGTCGGATTTCATTGCTCCACTTGATTCTGGAAAGAAAGATTACATCGGAGCATTTGTGGTGACTTCAGGAATTGGAATTGATATCAAAGTGAAAGCCTTCGAAGCCGATCACGACGATTACAATTCAATCCTCATCAAAGCTTTGGCTGATCGTTTAGCGGAAGCGTTTGCGGAATACGCTCACAAGTTAGTTCGAACTGATTTTTGGGGTTATTCCAACGATGAATCCCTCGATAATGATGCCTTGATCAAAGAAAAATACATTGGAATTCGTCCAGCTCCCGGTTATCCAGCTTGTCCAGATCACACAGAGAAAATCGGTTTGTTCAATTTGTTGGATGCTACAAACGCAACAGGGGTAGAATTAACTGAGAGTTTGGCAATGATGCCGACTGCAGCCGTTTCTGGGTGGTATTTTGGTAATCCCAAGGCGAAGTATTTCGGCGTCGGTAAAATCAAAAACGATCAAGTGCAGTCGTTAGCTGAGCGAAAGGAAATGGAAGTGCATGTGATGGAGCGATGGTTGTCGCCTAACCTACATTAGTCCTTCAAAAAATCGAGCAAGACTGCAGCATACGCCGCTTTATCGACCATATAATTATCTTTCCGATCAGGATTTTCAACCACGTACGCATCCTTGTCGATGATTTTTGAAGCGGACTTTTGCAAGGTCGTCATGTCGCCATGATTTAAATCGGGATGATGCTTTCGGGCTAGCTTACGGCAAGCAGATTTAATTTCCTTTTCGCCTGCGGTCTTCGACATGCCCAAGATTATGTAATTATCTATAAAATCCATTGATGGATCTTAATTTCTAATTTCTTATTTGATTTGAAATCAACAATTTGCCACTCACTTTTCAAAAGAGCGTTGCTTACTAAGTTAGGCGTTATTTCATTCAAAATTCGGACGTGGGCACAATTGAAATTAGGTATTTAGAAGGTGAATTGACAATTTTTCTGGATATAAGTAGAGGCTAAAGATCTAAAATAGGTTACGATCAGCACGGTATCATTGTGATCCGAAACGCTTCTAAAACAGTAGAGCGACTCGGGAGAGTCGCTCTACATAACCTAACCTAACCACTATTCACTGAAAAAGATTTATAGATTGAACTAAATCAATACTAACAATCTTTACAATACAAATTTACGCACTATAATTTGGCTTTGCAAAATTTGCGATCAAGAGATTTATCTAATTATAATTTTTCTGACTGAGTACGTTAGAAGCAAAAAAGGGAAAAACACACGCGTATGAGTGTTTAATAGATGAAATTATAACGTTCATAGAAGATTAGAATTTTCGTAGCTTGGATTCCTAAAACTTAAAACGATCCAAAATGTTCGATTCGAACAGCAAAATACTGGTCTACGTTCAATTTGAAAGTCTTAAAATAGTGCATTTTCAATTCAGAAGCCGAGAAAATTTACCGGCGAATCTTGTGTTTATTAGTGTGTATTGAAAACCATTTAGAACATCCAGTCGCTACGTGATCCTTTTTACTTTCATAGATGATGCAAGGACGAGTGCGTGGATATCGTGTTGCTTATCCAACTGGTCATCTAAAAACGTGAATCCGGTTCTATTCTACTTTGGCTCATGAAGCATGGCATGAACGACTGCGATATACCGATAAAAAAAAGGAATCACCCGAAATAAATCGTGTAATTCCTTTCCTGAAATTTGCTAGGTCTCTATATGTTACTTCGCATCTTCGAATTCGTAATCTTATATAACCATACTTTCAATTTATGCATCAAAAGATAGAGCGCTGGAATAATTACTAAAGTTAAGAAGGTTGCGAACGTGAGTCCATAAATGATCGCCCACGACATCGGCGCAAAGAATATGTTGTTGTCTCCGCCGAAATAAATATTGGCATCGTAGCTCGATAAGAAGCTAAAGAAATCAATATTGAACCCAATGGCCAGAGGAACTAACCCAAGAATGGTGGTAATTGCTGTCAACAGTACTGGACGTAATCGTGTTTTACCTCCTTCAATGGCCGCATTCACAATGTCTTGGTAAGGGAGCACATCGTATTCGCCGAGTTCAAGCTCTTCGCGCCTACGTTTGCGAAGTAAGTTCGTATAGTCGATCAATACAATTGCGTTATTCACTACAACTCCCGCCAAGGAAATTATCCCGATCATCGTCATCATAATTACAAAGTTCTGACGTGAGATTAATAGTCCTAGAAGCACGCCAATCAGAGAGAGCACCACGGTAATCATAATTACTGAGGGCATCGAGTATGAGTTGAATTGAGCAACAATGATCAACAGGATCAAGAAGACCGCAATTAGCAATGCTTTGCTCAAAAAGGCCATTTCTTTGGCTTGTTCCTCATTTTGCCCAGAGAATTTATACGAAAAGCCTTGGTTCATTTTCCCAGCTTTTTGGTACTCTTCCATTTTTCCTTTCAGAATTTCTACCACTTCATTCGCGTTCGTACCTTCTGTTACGTTGGAGGTAATGGTAACCAATGGAATTTGATCTTTCCGAACCACCGCAGTATAGGAACTTGCTTCATCAGCACTTGCTACTACCGACCTTACGGGAATGTTCAGCAAAACTCCTTTGTTGTTTCTGAAAATCATTCGTTGGTCGAGTAAAGCGTCTAAGCTTTCGCGGTTTCGCTTGTCGAATTTGATCACGATATCGTACGATTCGTCGTCTTTCGTGTACGTGGTGATATCCTGTCCAAGTAGCGCTTTTCGAATCGCCATCCCAACAGCATAGGTCGACGAATTCAATTTCCGAACTTGTTCTCGGTCTACTTTAATTGGAATTTCTGGTCGATTCGCTTCTACATTCAACTTTAGTTGCTCGACGCCTTTCACGTGGCAACTTTCTATGTAGGCCCGAATCGCCTGTGCTTCAAAAATCAAATCGCGGTAGTCGCCTTTTCCAAGCACGTCGATGCTTACTGGCGCTCCTTGTGGTGGACCTTGGTTGTCTTTGGATGCAGTCACCTCAATATCCGCAGTAAATGCTCCTTTGAGTTCGTTCTGAATTTTTTGAAGTATCACTGATGTTTTTATTCCTTTACGGAACTGCGATTCGGTAAAGTTAACGGTAACACGACCTTTGTGCGGGGTGTTGCCCATGGTTACACCTTGTGCGGGATCGCTCGTTCCTTCACCCACTTGCGAGATGATGGATTTAATGAGACGTTCGTCCTCCGGAATTCCCGTTGTGTCGTCCTCATTCATGTATGTATGCAGAATCGTATTCAATTTATTTTCAACCTCCAGGGTGGTTTCGTTGGTCACTGTTATGTCCGTGCCAATCGGATGCGAGATGAAAATGTTGACATACTTCGGTTCATTTTGAGGGAAGAAATCCACTTTTGGTGGCACAACGACCATCAATACGATGGACAGTAAGAGCAAACCAATCGTCCCGAAGAAGAACATTTGCGGCTTTCTTCCATTTAGTGCATACTTCAAGAAGTTCTCGTAGCTGTTTTCCATTCGCGGGAGAAATCCATTTTGGAATTTCAAAGTAGCAGGATAGAGTACAAAGAAGTTGAGGAGAACGATTAGCCCTAGAATAATGAGCAAATTTCCAAAGGAAAGCACACCCACAAGTGCGAAAATAATGCCTATTCCAAAAAGAATTCCAGCGTTGCGAAGTACCTTTTTCCGTTGAGGTTTATCTTCAGTCACTTTCATGTAAACAACTGCCAAAACTGGGTTAATTACCAATGCGACAAATAGTGAAGAACCCAAAACGATCATCAAAGTAATCGGCAGGTACTTCATGAACTCGCCCATAATTCCAGGCCAAAGTGCCAGAGGAAGAAATGCTGCCAAAGTAGTTGCAGTCGACGCGATAATTGGCATTGCAATTTCACCAACGCCATCAATGACCGCATCTTTCGAGGATTTACCTTCGGCCATGTGTCGGTAAATGTTCTCGACGGTTACAATTCCGTTGTCTACCAGCATTCCGAGGGCGAGTACAAGCGAGAAAAGAACCATTAAGTTCAGTGTTACGCCCATCGCACTCAAGATAAAGAAGGACATTAGCATCGAAAGTGGAATTGCGACCCCAACGAAGAGCGCATTCCTTAAACCGAGGAAAAACAGGAGTACTCCAACTACGAGGATAATTCCAAAAATGATCGAGTTCAACAAGTTCGACACCATGTCGCGCGTGTTGTTCGATTGGTCGTTGGTACGCGAAAGGTACACGCTCGAAGGTATTGTTCCGTTTTTGCGGGCTTCTTCGAGGATTTGGGAGATTTTATCAGATGCGACGAGCAAATTTTCGCCACTTTGTTTCTTGACATCGAGCATCACAACGGGGTCGCCAAACTCACGTGCGTATGAAGTTGTGTCGCCGTTTCCAAATTTCACGCTCGCTACATCTTCGAGGTAAACAGGCATGTATTCGTCTTGTTTCACAATAACGCGCTTCATTTCCGCGGCATCTTTGAACTCACCTTCTATTCGGAGGGTTTTTCGGATTCCGTCCATCAACACTTCACCACCAGGAATGGTTTGGTGCTCTGCGCTGATGGCATTCTGAATGTCGTCGATCGTTACATTTACGGCTTGAGCGCGAATTGGATCTACTTCGATGCTCATTTCTTGCTTCTGAATTCCTCGAATGTCTACCTCGCTAATCTCTGGCAAATCTTCAATTCGATCTTCTAATTCTTCCGCAATTTCCTTCAGCAAAGCTGGATTACTTCCCCTCAAGTTGAGGTTCATGATCGGCATTTGAGATGGATCCAACTCAAAAATGTTAGGTTCCACAGGTAAATCTGGGAAATCGGCTTTCGTTCGGGCGTTGTCCACAGCATCTTTCACCTTCTGTAAGGCTTTGTCTACGTTCATTTTGAAGTCAAACTTCACGCGAATGGTTGTGTATCCGTGCACAGAATTGGTGTTGATTTCGTCCACCAATTTAATTCCACCAAGTTCTTTTTCTACCGACTTGGCAATTTTCTCCGACATATATTCAGGCGAAGAACCTGGCTTGGCAATCCCGATGTAAATTTCAGGAATTTGCAACTCTGGGAAATTTTCCTTCGGCATCGCTTGATACGCCATCACCCCTCCCAAGAGGATAATCGCTGCAATGAGGAATACGGTTTTTCTGTTACCAACGGCAAGCGTCGATAGTCCGAATCCTTTCGTTTCTTTTGCCATATTCTTAGTTGATTCTTGGTTCTTCATTATTTCGCGCGCACTTTGTCGCCATCAGCAATTCCTCTTGCTCCGTCCAACACCACCTTCAAACCAGCGGTCACCTTGCTATTTGTTTCGATGAGTGCTTCGCCGTCAAATCTTCCCAAAACCGTCACGAATACTTTTTTCACCTGAAAAATTTCTTTGCCAGCTGCTTTTGTTGAATTTGCGATGTAGATGAAATCCTTGTTGTCTTGATCTTTCAAGATGCTTTTAGATGGAATTACCGTTCCGTTAGGTACGGTCATGTCGGTGATGCTCACTTCGGCTAACATGTTTGGGAGAAATATTTTGTTGTTTGGAACGAGCGCCATAATGCGGAACGTGCGGTTTGTCGCTTGGATGTAATTCCCCACATTTGTAACCTTCAGAATGAGCGAAGTATCGGAATAGTTTGGGAATGAAACACGAATGGGTGTTCCAATTTTCACGTGCGAAAAGTGCTTTTCCGATATGGTTGAAACGATTTCAATTTTTGAGTTATTCACCAATCGAACGATCGGAGAAGCTGGTCCTGCCATTGTTCCAGTGCGCGCAAACACTTGATCGATCACGCCTGTGAATGGTGCACGAATAACTGCTCGTCCGCGTTGTGTATTCAATGAACGCATGCTCGCTTTCAACGAATTCACTTGACTTTTCGCTGTTTCCAAATCAAATTCGGAGCCAACGCCTCGGTTTTGCAATTCTTCTTGCTTCTTCAACATGTATTCGGCGTATTCCAGTTTTGTTTGGATCTCCGAAACATTCGACGACAAAACCGAGGCGTCAACCTGTGCAATTATAGCACCTTTGCTCACCGTTTGACCTTCTTTTACGTTGATGGATGTAATCAATCCGCCCATTTCTGCGCTAAGTGTCACGTCTTGGTCGGTTTCCACATTTCCTTGTACGCGAATTTCGTGTGTGAATGTTTTAGTTTCTACGTCGCTCAATGTAACGAGCGGCTCTAACGTAGCAACAACTTCTTTCTCTGATTTCTCAGCAGCACCACAAGAGTGGAGGAATAAAGTTCCTGTAAATGTGATAAAGATAATAATGATGGGTGTTTTCATGAGAATTTACTTATTCTGTTGGTAAAATGGAATTGTATATTTTATCGAGAGTTAATTTTGCTTGGAACAAATCGATGAGTGTTCCGGTATATTGTGCTTGCGCGAGGATAAGTTGATTGTATTGCTGTGTGACAAAAACGCTATTTCCTTGACCAACTTCCTTACGCGCAACAGCTTTTTCATACAAAGATTGAGCAAGAACAATGTTCGCTTTTTGAAGTTCATTTCTGTTTTGAGCGGCCTCCAAATTATTGATCGCCTGTGTTGCCTGAAACTGGAGCGTTCGTTCCATTTGAGCCAATTTGTTTTCGTCGTTCATCAACTGGATGCGCGATTGAGCTGTAACGGCTCGTCTAGAAAGTCCTGAGAAAACAGGAACGTTTAATTGCAGTCCCCAAACTGTTTGTGGATACCATTTTTTGTCGGCGAAGAAATTAAATTCGTTGCGGAACGCATTATAGGAATGCTGAAAAAATGCGTTTAGACTTGGCAAACTTTTAAAACGATTGTTTTGAATATTGAATCCAGACAACACCACTTGCTTTTCCAACAATGCGTAAGTAAGATTGTTCCGAACGGAGCCTATGGCAATGGAAGCTTGCGCCATCAGTTGATCCGGATTTTCGGTGATCTCCAAGTTTTCGTTCATCGGAAAACCCATGGTGTATTTCAAGAGGTTGAGCGCATTTTTGTACTGAACTTCAGCAGCTAGTTTTGAGTTGCGCGCCGTCAAGAGCGCATAATTCAACTGATCCATGTCCTCTTGTTTCATCAATCCCAAATCCAAGTAGTTTTGCTGTTTGGCGATGAGTTGTTCGGTGATGATCACCATCGAATCTACGAAGTGAATGTTCTCTTTCGCAACTGACGCGAGTTGATACGCTTGAATGACATTGAATAACACATCCTCTTTTGTGATGTTCGATGCATTTGCTTGAAACCTCGTAAGGTAATCCGCGGCCTTCAATCCAACGATATATGAACCATTGAAGACCAACTGGCTCGCTTGAAATGTTCCGGAAGCCGAGTAGGTCGTTCCTGCACGAAATTCAATCGTTTCGCCGGGTTGTGCGTTTGGATTGATAAATGATGCATCCACTACCTGAATAGGTAAATTAATGAAATTATTGAATGTTCCATTGAAATCGAGCTTGGGTAAACCCATTCCGCGAATCTCGATGTAGCGTTGGTGTGCAAATTCATTGTCGTTTTCGGCATTTTTCACTGACAAATGATTTTCGAGGGCATAGATTTTCGCGTCCACTAGACTGAAAGAGTTTTGCGCCCATCCAATCGTTGCGAGCACTGTAAACGCGCCTAGAATTATTAACTTATTCATTGATCTCTCGATTAAAGTGTTCTTTTAAATATTTGATTCCGTTATCGTTGGCTAATCCGCGGATGTGGAAGCGCAAGATTTCGGTTAAAACTTCATCTGTTTTAAACTCAGGCCATGGATATACTTCACCGTCCATAATACTGTCCATTGCAGAAACGTAGTAGCGGGAAATAATATCGGGATTGAGGTTTTCTCGGTAGAGGTTTTCTTGTTTTCCGCGGATAATGTTTTCGCGAATGTTCTCTAACACGAATTCCCATTTGTGGTCGTGCATAATTTTCCACGCCGCGGGATAGTGCTTGCGAAGATCCATAAAAAGGGAAGGGTTCACATTGGTGAGTTGCTGGATCACAAACTTACTGATGTTCACCAAGGATTCGATCGCGTTTTCGGCGTCAGTTGCACAAGCAATGCAACCTTGTTTGTCCATTTCAACTTTCACGCGAATAATGGTTGACACCAAATCCGTCTTGTCTTCGAAATATTTATAAATAGTTTTCTTAGAAACTCCCAGTTCACGACCGAGGTCTTCCATTGTCACGCTTTTCACTCCGTACTTCATAAATACGACACTTGAGCGCTCTAAAAGTTCCAATTTTTTCGGATCCATGATGCAAAGATATAGAATTAAACCATTACGGAAACTATTTACCTTAAAAAAGTTTCCATATTTTTTTCGATTCAGAAAATCCGATGCTTTTTGATCTCAATCTGAAAAATGTATCTTCGTAAAAAATGATTAAATGGTAGAGATTTTCACAGATGGTTCGGCGAAAGGGAATCCGGGTCCAGGAGGTTATGGTATCGTGATGCGCTTTGGCGGAAAAGTGAAGGAAATTTCTCAGGGATTTCGGCTAACCACGAACAATCGAATGGAATTGCTCGCTGTGATTGTTGCGCTTGAATCCATGAAGACTACGAAATATCCAATGCGCGTTTGTTCGGATTCGAAGTACGTCATCGACTCCATTGTTAAGGGATGGGTGTTTGCCTGGGAGAAGAAAAATTTCAAAGGAAAAAAGAACGAAGATCTGTGGAAACGTTATTTGCTTCAACACTCTCGCTTCAAAATAGAATACAAATGGGTGAAAGGTCACGCTGGTCATCCAGAAAATGAGCGTTGCGACGTGCTCGCTGTTCAAGGAGCCGAGAGCAAAAATCAGTTGGTCGACGATTGGTTCGAGGCGAACGTAGCGGAATAGCTAAGCCGGTTTTGCCAAATTCCCTTGTACCAATGCCAAACACGCTTTCATGAAGGTGTAAATGATTGGGTGTGGTAGTTCTCGCGTAGATGAAATTTGCGGACAGAAACTGCACGCTACAAAAAAGGAGTGATTTTGCAAACTGATAATTTCCGGGTCTTCAAATTGATTGTAGGCCTCAATGTCGATTATGTCATCCTGAAGTGAATGAATCAATTTTGGATAGAGCGAATACCTGCTCGATGTCAGCTCCACTTTTGAGTGGTTTTCGTAAAGCGTGATAAATTGTTTGGAATGCGGCGTAACTTCTATTTTTTCGAACTGTTGCCCTTCTACCAAGTTATCTGAAATTAATTTTTCGTTGAGCTGATTCAACTGATATGTGTTCACCAGAGCGTCCACAAACGTGCGGTATCCTTCCCCAGTAATCAACGTTGGAATGGGGCGGCTGATAATTTCGCGCAAGATTCCGTGCAAGAAAAATTCATTTTTGATAGGTCCTGGAGCAATCCAAAATCCGTCGTATTGATTGAATTGTTGTGCTTTAAATTCGAGTACTTCACTCAACTTCATCCAATAATAACTGATTTCAATATCCAAGAAGTTCGCAGCATGATCAATCGCTAGGTTGGTCGCATGATGAGAATTGTAGGTGAAATTGTAATCACCTATTATCCCAATTTTAAGACTTTGTTGCATTTCAAATGCGCTCATCCAGAGATATTGGATTGAAGATGTTCTGTTGTTCTATCGCTTGAACCAACCAGTGTACACTGCATCATTGATCAAAATTGAATCAAGATGTGCAACAGGCGGTATCAAAGCCAAACTATCTGGGTTCACACTGTATACGAAACAATCGAAAGTACAAATAAACTTCGAGTAGTCACCAGAACCATCCGACTCAACTTTAATTCCTGTGAAATCGGCGCTTTTGCCGGGATATGTGCTCGATTGCGAACTTTTCCATTGACGACTCGTTGGGTCTGTATAAATTACTTCAAATCCCGCTGCGCCGTTGTTCGAATAATTCGGTGAATCGTTCGCAGGGAAGAAAGGTAAAAACAAAGCCAATGGTGGATCTGATGCTACACCAGAATCAAAGTTGATACTTCCCAATCCAATTGCGATTGACGGAGTAACTGAAGTAGACTGCATGCGAGAATAATAAACAGCAGTAGAATTTCCTCCTGGCGGCTGAATAATTTTCACTTTAAATGAATTGTTCGAATAACCCAAAACATTGTCCGTATATTCAGTTTGTGTATTGTTGATTACTCCAATGAAATGTGCGCCCAAATCTACTTGAGGAGTGGGAGCAGGAATCACCTCATGCTTGATGCACGACACCAACACAAACCCAAATCCAACGAGATATATAAAACCTTTTTTAATCATAATAGTTTTCGTTTAGTCGATTCTAACTATACCAAAGTAACGGTATAATTAAATTCTGACCAACTAAATTACGAAAATTTATGTAAAAGGTTGCCTGTTTGAGTGCTCTAAACTTTAATTAGGCGCGAATTTGTATGATTTGATGCGATTTAATGATTGGTCGAATGTCGATTACTGCATTTAGGTCGCTCCCGAAGTCGGCGTAAAACAGTTTTTCATACTGGTCAACTTGCTCCGTTTTTAAATAATTGTCTACCGAAAACGAATCATTTTGCTTGCTCAACTGATTGATTACCATGTTCAATTGCGTTTGAGAGATCAATAACTCCGTTTCGTAGGATAATTTTCCACGTGAAACCGTTCCTTTCACTAAGACCTCAGGATCGTTCGACGTGAAAACGAGTGAAGAAATTTCGATTTTGTTGCTTGCCTTGTTCATAGTATATCTGTTTTGTTGAGTCAAAGATGAGATAGTTGAACGTAAAGTATTTACGATGTACTTTTTTCAACGATTTTTTTTCATTTTAAAAGAATTCCTTTTGAAAAATGTACCTTCATCCTCTAAAGTAAATTGACATGAGATACGATCGAATTAAGAAAGACCTCTTTATAGCCAACCGCGCCAATTTTATATGTAGAATGGAAAAAAGTGCCCTCGCGGTATTCAATTCGAACGATATTTTTCCCGTTAGCGCCGACAGCACGATGCCGTTTCAGCAGCACCGAGACATTTTTCACCTCTCCGGGGTAGATCAAGAGGAAAGCATTTTGGTGATTTCGCCGAATTCAAAAAATGAAGCGCACCGCGAAGTACTTTTCCTCAAAGAAACGAACGATCACATCGCAGTTTGGGAAGGCGAAAAATTGAACAAGGAACAGGCGTTTGAGGTTTCAGGGATTAAAACGGTGTATTGGCTCAATCAATTCGACACGATATTTAAGCAAATGATGGTGGAAGTGGATTCCATTTATCTCAACACAAACGAACACCTGCGCGCAAACACCATTGTGCAAACGCGCGAAGATCGCTTCATCGAGAAGGTGAAACAAGATTATCCAGCGCATCAAGTTCATCGCAGTGCTCCAATTATGCACAGCCTGCGCTCTATCAAACATTCTATCGAAATCGATTTGATGCAACATGCCTGCAACATCACCAAAAAAGGAGTGGAGCGATTACTTAGTTTCGTGAAACCCGGCGTGTGGGAATATGAAATTGAAGCAGAATTGATCCACGAGTTTTTAATCAACCGCTCGAAAGGCTTCGCATACACACCCATTGTGGCATCTGGCGCGAATGCATGTGTGTTACACTACATCGAAAACAACCAACAGTGTAAATCAGGCGATGTGATTCTACTCGACGTGGGTGCAGAATATGCAAACTACGCGTCGGATTTAACGCGCTGTATTCCATTGAACGGACGCTTTACGGATCGTCAAAAAGCAGTCTATAATTCGGTGTTGCATGTGAAAAACGAAGCGCAAAAACTCTTGGTTTCTGGAACGATGATGAACGATTACCACAAGGAAGTCGGTGCACTGATGGAGGCAGAATTGGTGAAATTGGGATTGATCGACGCGACAGACATCAAAAATCAAGATGCCAACTGGCCAGCTTACAAGAAATATTTCATGCACGGAACATCGCATTTCATCGGTCTCGACACTCACGACATTGGACACTGGAACGAGCCGATCAAAGCTGGAATGGCATTCACGTGCGAACCGGGGATCTACATCCCAGAAGAAGGTTTGGGAATCCGCTTGGAAGATGATTTAATCATACAAGCGTCTGGAGCACCTTTCAATTTGATGGGAGATATTCCGATAGAGGCTGATCATATCGAAAGCTTGATGAATACGTAGATTGATTTTTTATTTATACCGAAAGGAACTACTAGTAGCTTTTTTTCTTTGATGGATACACTCTATTATACTGTACACAATCTCGAATCGACCAAAATTCCGGTGGTTCTCTTACATGGATTTCTAGAATCGTCGACCATGTGGAAGCACGTCCAATTCCCTAAGGATTATCCGCGCATTCAAATTGACCTTCCTGGGCACGGAAAATCGACCCATCCAAATTTACTGTGCGATACGATTGGAGAGATGGCAAAGCTCGTCCGAACTGTTTTGGATGAACTCAAAGTCGATCAATTTCACCTAATCGGTCATTCGATGGGCGGATATATTGCACTCGAACTTAAAAAAACGAACCCGCGAGCGGAAAAAGTACTGCAACTGAATTCCAATTTTTGGGCAGATTCAAAACAAAAAGTGGTGGAACGCATGCGCGTGGCGGAAATAGTACAAACCAGTAAATCGCATTTCATTTACGAAGTAATCCCCAATTTATTTTTGGAGCCGCAGCAACATGACTCAGAAGTGAAGGAACTCATCAAGGAAGCCAAAGAAATGGCCCTTAATGCCAGACAGGCCAT
>CALFOS010000013.1 GCA_937919725.1 uncultured Fluviicola sp.
GATCCATCGTGCTAGTGAAGCCGACAACCTTCATGAATTTGTCTGGAAAAGCGGTCAATTATTGGATGCAGCAAGAGAAAATCCCGATTGAGAATATTCTAGTAGTCACCGACGATTTGGCACTCCCATTCGGGAAATTGCGCATGAAAGGAAAAGGATCAGATGGCGGTCACAACGGCCTAAAAGATGTTCAAGCAACGCTCAACACTCAAGATTACGCCCGTGTTCGATTTGGAATTGGCAGTGAATTTGGTGCGGGATTTCAATCGGACTACGTGCTCGGTGAGTGGGACAAAAACGAACTAAAAACCCTCGACGAACGTGTTTCCACGGCGACAGAATTTATCAAGGGCTTCACGACCATCGGGATGGGGCTGACAATGACGAATTGGAATGGGAAGTGAATTAAGAGTGCAGGGAAAATAAATTAAGAATGAAGGGGAATTAAGAATTGAAGAGTGCTTCGGAATAACTGACCTTAGCCAAAGCGAGATCCTATCATTCTTAATTCTACATTCTTAATTTGTCGCCACTAAATTCGACTCAGACATCGAGGAATTTTTGGCATATTTCTTCACCAACTGGATCAGTCTGATGTCTTCTAGTCTAATAGTCTACCTGTCTCTATTTCTAATCCAATTTTCTTACTTTTACCCTCCAAATAAAATCAAAATGAAAAGAATCAAAATCGCGGAGGTACTTGCGAACCCGGTTATCGGGGAAACAATCACGGTGAAAGGATGGGTGAAGGCCAATCGTGCCAATCGTTTTATACAATTGAATGATGGGTCGACGATCAATAATATCCAAGCGGTGGTTGATTTTGAGAATTTTGATGAGGCAATTTTGAAACGCGTTACTACGGCTTCGGCGATTGGTGTGACAGGCAAATTAGTGGAATCACAGGGTTCGGGTCAGGCAGTAGAAATCATGGTGGAATCGCTCGAGATTATCGGTGATGCCAATCCAGACGAGGTGCAAAAAACGGTGATGCAACCCAAGAAACACAGCATGGAGTTTTTGCGCGAACAAGCACATTTACGCTTTAGAACGAACACCTTTGGCGCGGTTTTCCGAATTCGACACGCGGTTGCATTCGCGATTCATAAGTATTTCAACGATCAAGGTTTCTTCTATTTGCACACTCCTATCATCACAGGATCGGATGCAGAAGGAGCAGGGGAGATGTTTCATGTTTCCACCCTCGACCCGAAGAATCCACCGCTCAACGAGGACGGATCGATCGATTATTCGAAAGATTTCTTCGGTAAACAAGTGAACTTGACGGTTTCTGGTCAATTGGAAGCTGAGTTGGCGGCACTGGCTCTCGGACAGGTCTATACGTTCGGCCCAACTTTCAGAGCGGAAAACTCAAACACTTCGCGCCACTTGGCGGAATTTTGGATGATAGAACCGGAAGTGGCATTCAACGATTTGAAAGCCAACATGGATTTGACGGAAGATTTCCTCAAGTACATCTCCAACTATATTCTCACAAATTGCGTCGATGATTTGGCTTTTTTGAACGAACGGGAAGCGAAGGAACAACTTTCGAAACCACAAAACGAACGGAACGAATTAACGCTCATCGAACGAATGGAGTTTGTGCGTGACAGCGAATTCAAACGATTGACGTACACCGAAGCGATTGAAGTTTTGAAGCAATCGAAACCGTACAAAAAGAAGCAATTCAAGTACGATGTGGAGTGGGGAATTGACCTTCAAAGTGAGCACGAACGTTATTTGGTTGAGAAGGAATTCAAATGTCCGGTGATTTTAACCGATTATCCAGCGGAAATAAAAGCGTTCTACATGCGCCAGAACGACGACGGAAAAACCGTTGCAGCCATGGATGTTTTGTTCCCAGGAATTGGTGAAATTGTTGGTGGATCTCAGCGCGAGGAACGAATGGATATCTTAAAAAAGAAATGCGCCGATTTCAATATTCCAGAGGAGGAAATCTGGTGGTACATGGATACGCGCCGTTTTGGTTCGGTGCCACACGCAGGATTTGGATTGGGATTTGAGCGCATGGTGATGTTCGTAACAGGCATGACAAACATCCGTGACGTGATTCCTTTCCCAAGAACTCCGCAGAACGCAGAATTTTAATTGAAAAAAAACACTACTTTAGATACGAATATAGAACTGCCATGGCATTAAAACAATATCTCTCTCAGAAATTGGAACAGCGACTTTCGCCGCAGCAAATTCAGTTGATGAAATTATTGCAGGTGCCAACCATGGAATTGGAGCAGCGAATAAAGCAAGAGATTGAGGAAAACCCTGCCTTGGAAGAAGGCGCCGATGAGGAAGAGGAGGACGAGTTCGACAACGAAGAGTTTGAGGAAGACGATGCCAAAGAAGAAGATTTCGACATTTCGGATTACCTAAATGACGACGCCGACTACAAAACACAAGTAAACAACAAAGGTAAAGACGAAGAGGAAAGAGGGATTCCATTGTCGGGCGAGATAAGTTTTCAGGACCGATTGTCAGGTCAACTTCAGTTGCTTTACCTCGACGATAATCAATATTTAATTGCAGATACCATCATTGGAAATATCGACGAATCGGGTTATTTGAACCGAGAAATTGAGGCAATTGTAGACGATTTGGCGTTTTCGGCGAACGTGAGCACCACGGAGGAAGAGGTGGAAGAAATTTTGCTGCTGATTCAAGAATTGGATCCAGCAGGAATAGGAGCGCGTGATTTGCGCGAGTGTTTGCTCATTCAAATTGAGCGCAAGCAAGACGGTGACATCACGAAATATACAGCGAAGAAAATTCTGCAAGATTATTTCTTGGAATTCACGAAGAAGCACTACAAGAAAATCGTCAAGAAATTGGAAATCGACGAGGAGGATTTGAAAGAAGCGATCAATGAAATCATCAAACTGAACCCAAAACCGGGTGGGTCGATGAAGGAATCGTCGGTTAATTTCCAGCAAGTGATTCCCGATTTCATGGTATACGAAAATGAAGGCGATCTCCAATTGACCATTCATGGACGAAATGCCCCAGACTTAAAGGTGAGTCGCGACTACAAGCAAATGCTGGAAGGATATGCCGAAGGGGCGAAAACATCGAAAAAAGATAAGGAGGCGGTCAACTTCGTGAAGCAAAAACTCGATAGCGCAAAGTGGTTCATCGACGCAATTAAGCAGCGACAAAACACGCTATTACTCACGATGAATGCCATCATGAATTACCAAAAGAGCTATTTTTTGACGGGAGATGAAACAAACCTTCGCCCGATGATTTTGAAAGACATCGCCGAAATCGTGGAACTAGACATTTCAACCATTTCGCGTGTAGCGAACAGTAAATATGTACAAACGGATCAAGGCGTTTTCGCATTGAAATACTTTTTCTCCGAGTCTCTCTCCACTGATTCAGGCGAGGAAGTTTCTACGAGAGAGGTCAAGAAAATTCTTTCCGAAGCCATCGAAAATGAAGCAAAACGCAAGCCACTAACCGATGAGAAATTGACAGCACTTCTCACCGATAAGGGATACAATATTGCCCGAAGAACAGTGGCCAAATACCGCGAACAACTCAATATTCCAGTTGCACGCCTCCGAAAAGAGCTCTAAATGAAGATCACTTCTCAACTCATATCGTGGCTATTTGTTCCACTTTTCACTCCAGTTCTTGGAATTATTTTGGTGTTGTTTGTGCCGTCTTATCAAGATGTCCTTAACGTAGATTGTCTCTATACGCTCAGTCCTGAGCAGAAATGGCAATTGCTCTATTACTACTTTTTCTTTTGCGTAGTTGTTCCTGGATTGGCCTTTCTCTACCTGAAAGGAATAGGTGTAATTTCTACCATTGAAGTAGACGACAGAAAAGAACGTTCGCTTCCTATTCTTATTATGTTTTGTAGTTGTCTCGGGCTTTATTTATTGCATACGTGGATGTTGCCGAAAGAGTACAATCTCTCCAAATACATCTATTCTTATCCACTTGCAGGCGTCATTGCTACAGCGGTTTATTTCTTTCAAACTCTTTGGAAGAAGGTGAGTTTGCATGCTGGCGGAATGGGAATTATGTCTGGATTTTTAATCGCCTACGCTGCCGAAATGCAAGAATTCCAACTTTGGATCATTTTGTTCGCTTTGATTTCTTCGGGAATGGTTATGTCTGCTCGCGTATACCTCGGAAAACATACGCTTCTTGAAGTCGTTATTGGATGGTTTACAGGAACTTTAATTACTTTTGCAGTAAATTATTACTATTAGTTAGGCAGGATTCTTGCTTCTAGCTTTTACAAATTGGAGATATGAAAAAATTTAATGTACTCGCAATCGCGTCAATTCTTTTGGTGATTAGCGCATGTGGGATCTTTAACTCTAAGAACAAAGGAAAGGGATTCAATTTGTTTACTGTGCAGCAGGATGTGGAGTTGGGCGCTCAGGTAGCAGCTGAAATTGATGCAGACGCGAAAACGTACCCCCTTTTGGATTCGATCAAATACAAAGAAGTGTACCAATACGTTTACAATGTACGCGACAAAATTTTGAACACGGGTGAGGTGGATTTCAAAGACGATTTCAAATGGAGACTTCGAATTATCCATGACGATAGTACGCTGAACGCATTTTGTACACCGGGTGGTTACATCTATATCTATACGGGAATTTTAAAGTTTTTGGATTCGGAAGATGAGTTTGCAGGTGTTCTTGGACATGAGATAGCTCACGCAGATTTGCGGCACTCTACACGTCAGATGACAAAATTATTTGGTGTTCAAGTCTTATTGGATGTTTTGGCACAGGATAAAGCTGCTTTGAAACAAGTAACGGCTGCATTAATTGGATTGAAATTTTCACGTAAACATGAATCTGAATCGGATGCTCGATCGGTTAAATATTTGTGTCCAACAGATTACAACGCTGCAGGAGGTGCTGGATTTTTCCGAAAAATTGAAGCAATGGGTGGATCTCGGGTTCCCGAATTCATGAGTACTCACCCAAATCCTGCCGATCGTATCGAGAGTTTCGAAAACGAAAAAATTATAAATGGCTGTCAAGGTGCACAAACGTACCAAACAGCATATACTGCAATGGTCGCTCGTCTTCCTCAATAAATCACGGTTTTTCAGTAATTCCGTCTTACTTTTTGTACTTTGTGGCTTGAATGCTAGTCGGTCACACGAATTGATCTATGATGAAAGCAAAACGAACCTCTCTTAATGACATTGCCAAAGCACTTAGTGTTTCGAAGGCAACCGTATCATTCGTATTGAATGATAAAGGTGATCAATATAATATCAGCAAGGAAAAGCAGCGATTGATCAAGGAAAAGGCCAAGGAACTTTTGTATGTGCCTAATTTTTTCGCGAAAAGTCTCCGTCAGGGAGAAACGAAAACGATTGGTCTCGTGTTGCCAGATATTTCTAATCCGTTCTACGCGGAGCTATGTAAAACAATTCAAGAGAAACTTTACGCAGAAGGCTACAATACGTTTATCGTAAATACAAACGACAAGGACGAAGTGGAAAAAGTGCTCATGCGCGAGCTGATCCAACGCTGTATCGACGGAATGATTATCGCGCCGAGTAATGATATCAAGGAATTGATTCCAATTTTGTTGGAAACGCATATTCCTGTTGTCTTCACAGATCGTCCAGGAGACGAAAAAGCTGATTTCGTGGGTGTTGATAATTTTGTGGAAGCCGAAAGATTGGTGAATTCGTTCAAAAAGCGCCCGAAACGATTGGTGGTTATCGCACCATCCAAAACGACTATTTCAACCATTCAGCGAAGAATCAAAGGAATTTCGGATGTGTGCAACAAGGATGGGATTCCCTATGTCGTAGTTGATTTGCCTGAATCGCAAGATGAAATTAATGCGCTTGTCGATAAAGAAGTGAAAGCTGGAGGAGATGCATTTATTCCCTTGAACAACAAATGTACACTTCGAATGTTGGCGGCGTTCAATACCTTGAACTTATCGATACCGAAGGATCTTCGCCTTATTTCGTTTGATGATAGCGAGTCCTTTGAATACATGAACCCACCAATTTCTGCACTTCGCCAACCCGTAACTGATATCGGACTGAAAACGGTAGCCCGTTTGTACGAACGGATTAAAGAAACGAAGGATCCAGGAAAGCACTTCCTACTTCCATGCGATTTCATGGCAAGAGGATCACATTAGTGCTAGGGGGCGAAAATCCGTTCAATTTCAACTTTACCGGCCATTTCCACATGAAGTAAGTAAATTCCTGCAGGAAATTTCTCTGTACCTATCATTAAGGTGTTTTCGTAAATCAATTCTTTGAAAAGTAGCTGCCCTAATGCATTGTGAAGGGTACAGGTTGATGATTCGTTTAAACCAACCGTAATTTCACCATTCTCCGTTTTAATTTCGGTGATCAGACTTGATTCAAATCCTCCACAAGCTTTACTTAATATTAGACCGCTGCATTCGTATGCGCCATCAAGATCAAGCATTTTCAAGCGGTAGACTTTTGGTTGACTACTCGCACTCACCTCAATTCCTTAGCTTATCAATGACTGAGAATTTTCCAGTGCATCAGCGGTTTCTTCGATCTGGAACAAAATCCCATCGTACGATGATTCGCCTGCGAATTTATCAACACGATCTTCTGAAGCTGTTTCCAATCCTACATGCTCAGTCGTTCCGTTACATTCATTATAAAATGAGCTCAATTCTGCAGGTAAAAGTACAACTGAGCTCGGACAGAAATCACTATACAGTTTAGCGCTAAATAATAACATGCCGCTGCTTGAATTCCTACTTAATCCGTTTAGCTGTAAATTTGGATAAAAATGAATGAATTAGTGAAGATTTACTAACAAGCTCTCCCTCACATAGTTGATTCCAACCTGTAGACCGTATCGATAATCCGTCTTGATGCTGCTTTCAGAGTAACTCGTCCCCGTGCACTTTAAACCATCTTCTGGCCAGAGCTGCCGAATTTTTAATGATTCTGGAGCGTTTTCAATAAAATCTAGCGAGTTGTTGTAAAAGGTATGGTGCTGCGCAAAGCAATCACTGAGTTCTTTTTGCGATTTAAAAAAAAGACTTCCGAGATAATTCGGAATGCTTTTGGACATTTTTTTGGAGATGTGAGATGTTCTAATGACAACAATGTCATCGGCACCCTGATTCACGGTCCACTCGATCGGAAGAGGGTCTCCCCAAGCTCCATCCATCAAATCTAAGTTTCGAACTTTGTGAACGCCTTTGGTTATAAAAGGGAGCGTACATGATGCGATGACAACTTCTACCCAATCCTCCGAATTAGGTTGAAGGTATTCTGGTTTTCCAGTACTACGATTGGTAGCAACGAAGTTGATTTTTTTACCTTCTGCTGCAACCAATGCCTTCTCGAGATTGAATGGAACGAACTCATATGCGACTTCCCTGAGATAATCAATGTTCATATATCCACGTTCCTGAATGACATGTTTCAGCTTTACGAATTCCGTGTCTTTGGCAAGCCAATACATAGCCTCTACGCATGCACCGTATTGCTTAGCGAGATAGTATGATGACGCGATAGCACCACCAGAAACACCCACAATTCGATCAAATGGATAGTAGTCGAGTGCCATAAAAGCATCCAATACTCCAGCTGCAAAGCCGGTTCGAAATCCTCCTCCCTGTACAATTAGCGTTTTACTCATGCGCGACGAAGCTAACTCGATTTTTGTAAAGATGCAAGCCTTCCAATGAATGAGGTTAAATTTAAATTTTATCACATTGCAAACTTGAACCTTTGACAATCAAACGATAATCATACTTTTGTATTTCTATATTTTGCACTATTGTACAAAGGCAACCTATGCATAAATTCGTACTTATTTTCATTTTGTTCTTTTCAGTAACAGCAAAAACCCAAGTTGGTTATTTCATGCTCGGTTATGGTGGAAATGTAACTAACGTAGATAGAATTAGCGAGGTAGTTAATAACTACAATGAAACACGACCATGGCTTGATAAAGAAATGAAACCATTTAGCTATTTAGACGGGGTAGTGATAACCTTCGGTGGAGTCATAGATCATGTGTGGGCGGAGACTGAATATGGATTCAGAAGTCAAAAGAACAGTGCGTCGGGAACAGATTTATACGGGTATTTCAATACGCAATAGTTAAAGGTGAGAAATGGCTCGATGTTATTGAATCTCGGCTATGTAACTAAGGGAAGCTTTCCTATCGCTGCTGGACTCAGAATGGAATTTGGGAGAATGCTTGTTAAAACACGTGTTTTGGTGAATCCAATCCAAAGGAAAAGATGGATCAACTAGGGTTTAGTGATTTAACGTTGAAAATTGGTTCAGTTGTAAAAGTGTTCACAATGCTAACGGATGGTGGGACTATAATTTCTGGCGGCGTCTATTACGTTTGGAGTGTATTCTCATAAAATGTGAAATGTGACGCAGATGGATGTGGAACTGAACAATTCCAGTTGCGTTTTTGAAGATGGACCTCAATTTACTTTCAAACCACGTACATTTGGGTTTAATCTAAACATGGGATTGAGCAGTAACAAATGATTTTAGCTTTGATGGTGAGTAGTTGAACGACAAAAAAATGCGCTTACATTGGTAAACGCATTTAAATTAGGTCTGCTTATTTCCTAGATCAAATCTACAATTAAGGTATCGTCGGTCTTGGTAACTTTCGTCAACCCATGTTGGGCTAATCCTTTGATTCCTTTATCCCATTGCTTGTTCGATAAACCTGTAGCATCTTTGAGTGCACTCAATTCCATCGATCGTTGTTTAGCAAGAATATCAAAGATCAATTTCTCGTTTTCGTTGAGTTCTGGTCCTTTCTTTTCGCCAAATTTCTCTTGTCTCATTTGTGGGAAAAAGAGCACTTCTTGAATCGAAGGATTGTTTGTCAAATACATGATCAAACGATCCATTCCAATTCCCATGCCTGAAGTTGGAGGCATACCGTATTCTAATGCACGCAAAAAGTCTTGGTCAATCAAAGCATTTGCCTCATCATCTCCTTTTTCGGACAAGCGCACCTGCTCCTCGAAACGTTCACGTTGATCAATTGGATCGTTCAACTCAGAATACGCATTCGCGATTTCCTTTCCGCATACCATCAATTCAAAACGTTCTGTCAATTCTGGATTGTCCCGGTGTTGTTTACACAATGGCGACATTTCCTTCGGATAATCAGTAATGAAGGTCGGTTGAATGTAGTTTCCTTCGCATTTTTCACCGAAGATCTCATCAATCAGTTTTCCTTTCCCCATCGTATGATCGACGTGAATTCCAAGTGCTAATGCTCCTTCTCTCAGCTCATCTTCCGATTTCCCGAGTATATCAAATCCAGTAAAATGCTTGATCGAGTCAGCCATCGTGACACGCGCATACGGTGCTTTGAAACTGATTTCATGTTCACCGAATGTTGTTTCAGGAGATCCATTAACGGCTATTGCGCAGTGCTCCAACAAGCGTTCAGTGAAGTCCATCATCCAGTTGTAATCCTTGTAGGATACATAGATTTCCATCGCTGTAAACTCGGGATTGTGCGTTCGGTCCATTCCTTCGTTGCGGAAGTTCTTTGAAAATTCATACACGCCATCAAATCCGCCTACAATCAGTCGTTTCAAATATAATTCATTCGCTATGCGCAAATACAAAGGCATGTCGAGTGCATTGTGGTGGGTGATAAATGGTCGTGCCGCGGCACCTCCTGGTATCGGTTGCAAAATCGGCGTTTCAACCTCTAAATATCCCGCATCATTAAAAAATCCACGCATTGCGTTGAACAATTTTGTTCGCTTCACGAATACTTCTTTCACTTTTGGGTTCACCACCAAATCGGCGTAGCGCTGACGGTACCTCATCTCTGGATCGGTAAATGCATCGTGAACATTTCCGTCTTTATCCGTTTTGGGCAAAGGAAGCGGCTTCATGGCTTTGCTCAACAGTGTCAATTCGGTAACGTGCACGGATGTTTCGCCAACTTGCGTTTTGAAAATAGTGCCTCGAACACCAATAAAATCACCTAAGTCGAGCAATTTCTTGAATACTTCGTTGTACATCGTTTTGTCCTCGCCTGGACACAAGATATCGCGGTTCACGTAAATTTGAATTCTTCCTGATGAATCGAGCAATTCTCCGAAAGCCGCTTTCCCCATCACACGATTAGACATCAAGCGACCACCCAAACAAACTTCCTTGCCTTCTTCATACTTCTCCTTTAGCTTTGCTGCAAGATCACTCACAGGGTACAATGCCGCTGGATAAGGCTCGATTCCTAGCGCACGCAATTTCGACAACGATTCTCTTCGTTGCACTTCCAAATCAGAAAGTTCAGTGTTACTCATGTTTGTTTTGTAAAATGAAGAAGCAAAGATAATAAGATTTTGGTGCGCTTCGGCGAGGGAAATTCAATGATTACGGATAAGTCGAAGAAGCGCGCGCGTGGCTCACTAGAAGGTGATACCTATAACGAATGCATCCGACTTCGTGTAAAAGGTGAGGAAGTGAATGGCTTTGGAGTACTCACTATTCTCGGTTTTTGGTTTAGACTACCCTAACTAAACTTGAGATAATCTTAAATTGAACTATTGGTGGTGAAAGGTAAATATAGATTTTACTTTGAGGGATTAATTTCTAAGAATTTTATCGAATGGATGGAAAAACGAGTATTCGGCGAACACTGAGGTTCGGAAATCCGTACGAACGAACAACTATGAATAACTCTCAACCCCAATTTGCTTTCTTTTCAATATTCGAACTATCTTTGAGAAATGGACATTAGTACACTAAAAGCATTGCACATCATCTTCGTTGTAAGTTGGTTCGCGGGACTCTTCTATATTGTCCGACTTTTTGTTTATCACACGGAAGCTCAACACAAAGAAGAGAACGAAAAACGCATTTTGTCGGCGCAATTTGAAATCATGGAAAGTCGTTTGTGGTGGATCATCACAACGCCCGCGATGATTTTAACGATTGTGTTTGGAACGTGGATGATTCTCCTCAATCTCAGCTACCTCAATGCACCGTGGATGCAAATCAAATTGGCGTTTGTTGGCGTGCTATTGATTTACCATTTCGTTTGCCAAAAAATACTTTTTGATCTGAAAAAAGGTTTATACAAATGGAAGTCTGGTGGATTGAGATTGTGGAACGAAGTGGCAACACTTTGCCTGGTGGCGATAATCTTTTTAGTCGAGCTACAAAGCAATACAGATTGGATCAAAGCAACGGTTGGCTTTTTCGCCGTTGCGGTTGGATTGATGATTTTGATAAAATTGTATAAACGAATTCAAAAAAGTCGATCAGGCAAATGACTGATCAAGATGTCGAACAGCAGTTCGACCAACTAACGAAAATAATTGAACTATGTACACGAACTTACTCGTAGAAACGAACGGACAAATTGCTGAAATCACGATCAATCGTCCGAATCAGTTGAATGCTTTGAACAAAGAAACGATTTCGGAACTCCACCTGGCATTGAAAACTGCGGATGAAGATCAATCTATTGGCGTGATCATCCTCACAGGTTCAGGTGAAAAAGCGTTTGTGGCTGGCGCAGACATCAAGGAATTTGCCGATTTTTCAATCGCTCAAGGTGGTGAGTTGGCGCAAAAAGGACAACGAATTTTGTTCAGCTTCATGGAGCATTTATCCACTCCAGTAATCGCCGCGGTGAATGGTTTTGCTCTTGGTGGCGGACTCGAGTTGGCAATGGCAGCGCATATTCGTATTGCTTCATCCAATGCTCGAATGGGATTGCCAGAGGTGAGTTTGGGCTTGATTCCAGGGTACGGCGGAACGCAACGTTTGGCACAACTTGTTGGCCGCGGAAAAGCGAACGAAATGGTATTTACCGCTGGAATGATCAAAGCAGATGAAGCGCTGCAATGGGGTTTGGTGAACTATGTAGTGGAGCCAACTGAGTTGATGGACAAAGCACGCGAAATTGCCAGGAAAATCTTAAACAATTCGGGCTCGGCAATTAGTTGCGCGATTCGTGCAATCAATGCCAATTTCTTGGATGGGCAAGATGGTTTCGATGTCGAAATCGAAGAATTTGGTAAATGCTTCGGTACCGCCGATTTTACCGAAGGAACAACAGCATTCCTAGAAAAACGCAAACCAAATTTCCGAAACTAAGTTGAATCCATTAAAAAGTTTACTCGGGCAGACAGCCATTTATGGGTTACCAACAATCGTTGGTCGACTGCTCAATTACTTTTTAGTTCCATTGTATACGGCAACACTTCCTGCTACAGATTACGGTGTGGTCTCCGAATTATACGCGTGGGTGGCGTTTCTAATTGTCCTACTCACCTTCGGAATGGAAACGGCGTTCTTCAAATTCTTCAATGATAAAGAAAACAAGGATGAAGTCTTCAAAAATAGTTTTCTGACTGTCCTTGGAATCAACCTGATTTTTTTGTTGCTGCTCATGCTCTTCAATCAGAGTTTAGCGGACGCAATGCTGTATCCAGAACACAACGAGTACATCATTTTACTTGGAGTTATCGTTTGCATTGATGCTACGGCAGCTTTGCCGATGGCGAAATTGAGATCCGAAAACAAAGCCAAGCAATTTTCAGCGATCCACTTCACGGCGATACTCGTGAACATCGGACTGAACCTTGTTTTCCTCTATATTTTCCTCGATCCAGAGCGTCCCGAAGAAGGAATCTTATTTATTTTGATCGCCAACTTGTTGTCGTCTCTCGTGAAGCCGCTCGCTATGTACAAGGAATTCATTGGAATCAGATTGAAATATAATGTCGAGCTGGGCAAGGAAATGTTGAAGTATTCTTTCCCGTTGGTGATTGCTGGATTCGCTGGAATAATTAACGAAACACTCGACCGAGCCATGTTGAAGCACATCCTGCACAATAAAGCGGGACTCAGCCTATTAAAAGCGCAGGCAGAACTCGGGATTTACAGCGCCTGCTACAAATTGGCAATGATCGTGTCGATTTTTCTTCAAGCGTATCGCTACGCGGCGGAACCATTTTTCTTTGCGCAGAGTAAAAACGAGGATCGAAATAAACTCTACGTGAAGATCATGAACTACTTCATCGCGGCAGTTTGTTTGGTTTTTTTGGGTGTTGCCCTCAATATCGATATTTTCAAATATTTTATCCGAAGCGAAGAATACTGGGCGGGCTTAGGTGTTGTGCCGATTCTACTCGTAGCCAATGTATTTCTCGGGATTTACTACAACCAATCGATTTGGTACAAGTTGAGCGGACAAACCCGTTTTGGAGCCTATATTGCCATTGGGGGGGCGGTCATCACAATTCTGATCAATGTTATTTTCATCCCAACGCACGGATATTGGGCATGCGCATGGGCTACGTTAATCGTTTACGGTTTGCAAATGATTGCATCCTACCTCCTCGGGCAGAAATATTATCCAATCAATTACAACCTGCGTAAATTTGCACTTTACTTTGGCCTCGCGCTCGTACTATTTTTCATTACCAAATTGGTAAACATGGATCCAAAAGTGTTCACTTGGCCGAAATTCTTCTTTCACAACGCGCTCATTTTGTTCTACGTTTTCGTTGTCTGGTTCCTCGAAAAACCAACTCCCAAAAAACCGAATTTATCGAACACGGAGAACGCAATGGCCTAGTTATTCATACTAACTAACGCCGCTACGTTAGTAACTTCTCCCCAAAGCAGCCCTTTCACCTATTTTTGACGCTCGTTTTTTGTACTTTTGATAGTTGAAGAATGTCTATGAACGTTAAAGTAATCAATCAGTCCAAACACCCCTTGCCAACCTACGAAACCAAGGCTTCGGCTGGATTGGATGTACGAGCAAAAATCGACGCGCCCATCGAACTAAAACCTCTGGAACGCGCGCTAATCAAAACGGGAATATTTTTGGAAATTCCGGAAGGATACGAGTGCCAAGTGCGACCAAGAAGTGGATTGGCGTACAAAAATGGAATTACCGTACTCAATTCTCCTGGGACAATCGATGCTGATTATCGCGGGGAAGTGGGAGTGATTTTGATCAACCTGTCGAGTGAAAACTTTGTGGTGAATGATGGCGAGCGTATTGCTCAACTGGTGTTTGCTGAATTCAAACAGGCGAAATGGGTGCAAGCGGAGGTACTTTCGGACACAGAACGTGGCGAAGGTGGATTCGGGAGCACAGGAGTGAAGTAGATTTTTTAGTTAAAAAGGAAATAAATGAAAATAATTGTACCAATGGCAGGGCGTGGAAGCCGATTAAGACCTCATACGCTTACGGTTCCAAAACCGCTTGTTCCAGTTGCTGGAATGCCAATTGTACACCGATTAGTGAAGGATATCGCTGGAATACTGGGTGAAAAAGTGGACGAAATTGCTTTCATTTTGGGCGATCCTGCCTTTTTTGGAGATGAGGTAGTGGAGAGTCTAACGAAACTAGCCAACGAATTGGGTGCAAAAGCATCGATTTATCGACAGGATGTTCCTCTCGGAACAGGTCACGCGATCATGTGCGCGAAGGATTCGTTGCAAGGTCCAGCGGTAATTGCGTACGCGGATACACTCATTCAGGCGGATTTCAAACTCGATCCAACAGCAGATGCCGTTATTTGGGTGAAGCAAGTCGAACGTCCTGAGGCATTCGGTGTTGTGAAATTGAACGACCAAAAAGAAATTGTGGAATTGGTCGAAAAACCAACCAAGTTTGTGAGCGATCTCGCCGTCATTGGAATCTATTATTTCAAAAATGTAGCGGAGCTGAAAACAGAACTGCAAACGGTTCTCGACAATAACATCTTGAACGGTGGCGAATACCAAATCAATGATGGAATCAAAGGTATGATGGCCAAAGGAAAGGTCTTCAAAACGGGTGAAGTAGAACAATGGATGGACTGCGGAAACAAAGAAGTAACCGTAGAAACGAATGCGCAAGTATTGAAGAATGAGGCCAAAAAGGGAAAACAAATCATACCCGTTTCGTGTAAAATAGAGAATAGCGTCGTGATAAAACCCTGTTATATTGGTGAAGGCGTGAAAATTTCGAACTCCGTAGTTGGACCTTACGCAAGCATTGGACACAATTCCGTCATCGCTGATAGTCGGGTGATCAACTCCATTATTCAACACGAAGTGAAAATTACAAAAGGCATAATTGAAAACTCGATGATTGGTTCTTTTGCCGAATTCAACGGTTTGGCGCGAGATTTGAGCATTGGTGACTATTCTACAATCAATGAATAAACAAATCATATATAGTTTCATTTTTATTTTCTTGCTCACCGCTTGCGGAGGACAGAAGGAAGTGGCAAAAAATCCAGGTTCAGTGAAACTCGACTATACCTACATTGAAGCATTTCACCAAGGTGTCCGCTTGAAAGCAACGGGTAGGGTCGATGAAGCAATCGCGAAGTTTCAGCAGTGTTTGATCATTCGCCAAAATGACGATGCCGTATACTATGCTCTTTCCGAATTGGAATTGATGCGCGAGAACGAAGAAGCCTCTGCTGGATACATCAAAAAAGCTGCGGAAATCGATCCTGCTAACACGTGGTACGTGCAAGAACTCGCGTACATGTATCTCAGCAGAAAAGACTATCCAAATGCGATCAAGAATTTCGATAAACTGGTCAAAAAAGAATCAGGAAACATTGATTGGATGTACGGTTCGGCGCAAGCGTACATGGAGAGTGGAAATCTCGTTAAGTGCATCGAGATGATGAATAAAGTGGAAGATCAGATGGGTTTAAATCCGCAGATCTCACTCCAAAAATATTCTATTTACATGGATGCTGGAAAGAAAACCGATGCGCTCAACGAATTGACGCGCGCGCGCGCGGTGTTCCCAGCAGAACCATCTTTGATTGGCACACTGGTCGATTACTACTACCAAACCGGTCAGCCCGACAAAGCTGCGAACATGCTCGAAAAATTGGTGGAAGCTGATCCTTCGAATGGACGCGCACACCTCGCATTGGCCGAAATTCATCAGAAAGAAGGAAACCAGGCGAAGGCATACGAATCGCTCAGAAAAGCATTCAATTCTGACGATGTTGAGATCGACGCAAAAATGAATATTCTGATCAAAATTCACGGAAAAGGTGGTCCAATTGACAAAGAAGCATACGATTTGGTCGATATTATGCTAAAAAAGTATCCAAACGAGGCAAAAGCGCATTCCATTAACGGCGATTTCCTCCTCAGCGCAGAAAAGGACGATGAAGCACTCGCTGCTTACAAAAAAGCCCTCGAATTCAACGGAAACGAATACCCGATTTGGAACCAAGTACTCATCATGGAATACCAACAAGGGAAAAACGAGGAGCTGTATCAAGATAGCAAGAAGTGCTTGGAACTTTTTCCAACAATTGGAACGATATACTTGCTAAATGGCGTGAGTGCGAATCAAACGAAACGCTACACAGAAGCACAAGAAGTGTTGAGCGTTGGGCAAGAATTGGTGTTCAATGACAAAGCAATGAAGGCTGAATTTTTGGGTCAATTGGGTGAGGCGAGCTTTGGTTTGAAAGAATACGCAGAAGGAAAGGAGCACTACAAAAAAGCAATGGAACTCGATCCGCGCAGTTCATTGATCAAAAACAACTACGCCTTCCGATTGGCAAACGCGAACATGGATTTGGACGTGGCGGAGTCACTCATCAAGCAAGTGCTCGAACGTTCTGCTTCCGAATCGCAGTTTTTGGATACCTACGGTTGGGTTTTGTTTCAGAAAAAGGAGTACGAGAAAGCGAAAAGTCAATTCGAAGCCGCGCACGCGTACAACACAAAGGATGAAGCAATTACGGAACACTTGGGTGATACCTACTTCAAACTCAACGATGTCGATAAGGCATTGATTTGGTGGGAAAAGGCGAAAGCGATAAAATCGAATGATTTGCTCAACAAGAAAATTTCGGATAAAAAATACTATGCGCCTCAACTTTAATATTCTAGCAGTCGTTTTTGGACTGATTTTGTTCACTTCTTGCGGAAATCGTAAGGGAGATGAAGGCAAATTACCGAAAGCGAAGGATGAACAATTACTCGCACCGCTGGACAGTCTAGCCAGCCAAGAATTTCAATTTTTCTATGCGAAAATGAACACACAGTACAAGGATTCTTCGCGGAATGTGTCGTTCAAAACCTCGCTTCGAATGGTGCGGGATAGTGCTTTTGGTGTAACAATTTCCTACGCGAACATTCCAATTATTAGCGCAGTGGTCAGTACAGATTCGGTGAAAATGACCAATAAGCAAGACAAATGCTACGTGCTGCAAAGCATCGATTTTATCAAAGAGAATTTTGGCGTCAACTTCACGCACCGCAATATGGAGGAATTGCTCATGGGATTCCCGATTGCCTACAACAAAGATGCGGAGTACGATCGTGTCAAAGATCCGTATGCCTACATGCTCTCGACTCGATTGGAAAAAGACGGCGATTCTGGAGATGATTTGACGATTTTCTACGAATTCAACAAGGGGCTCACGGAACTAATATCGACCCGATTGGAAAGCGTTTCGGACAATACTGTGATCAAAATCGACTACCTTACGCGTCAACTTGTAGACGGATATTCTGTGCCCGAAACGGTGAAAATCGTTATAACATCAGGCACCAAAGAAATTGTGATCGATCTTGAGTACAAAAAACCGCGTGTGAATGAGCGTGAACAAATTTACTTCGTAATCCCAGAAAGTTATGAGCCATGTAAATAAAATGTTAGTCTTTATAATGCTGATCTGCGTTGGAAATGCAATCGGTCAAAGCACGGACAAACTCCAAAAAGAGCAAGAAAAATTGGAGAAAAACATCTCTAATACCAAATCACTCTTGGCAAAATCGCAAACGAAAACAACGGCATCACTCAACGATTTGCGCGTCATTCAGAATCAAATCGAATACCGCGAACGACTTTTAAAAAACTACGACGATCAGATTCGTGGTGCCGAACTCACCGTTCAGCAAAAAGAAAAGCAAATTATCGTGCTGCGCGAAAAAGTGACACAACTCAAGGTTCAGTACAAGAAATTGCTGATTTACGCATACAAACATCGGAACAACTACGGAAAGTTGATGTACATTTTCACGGCAGACAGTTACAACGAAGCACGAAAACGTAACGGATACCTACGTCGTTTGTCGGACGTTCAACTCAAGCAATTTTTGGTGATTCAGCAAAATCAATCCTTGATAGGAGTTGAAATTGGAAAGGTAAAATCGGAACGTGAACATAAATTAGTTGTGCTCGACGAAAAGAAGAAGGAGCGAGAAGCCATTGAACAAGACCGCGAACTCAAAGAAAAAGTATACACCGAATTCAAGCAAGAAGAAGAAGTGCTGCTTTCGAAATTGAGGGAAGACGAACAAAAAAAGGACGTTCTCCGCAAGCGAATTTCCGACGCAATTCAACGTGATCTGGCACTCGCGGAAACGCGACGAAAAGAACAAGAAGCGGCAGCATTGGCAGCAGCGAAGAAGAAGGAATCGACCTCAACAACAACGACACCTTCAACGCCAGCCACACCGGCCGTTACGCTCGCTGAAACCAAAGAAGCAGTATTAGTTGGAAGCAATTTCGAATCGAACCGAGGGAAATTGCCATGGCCAGTCGAGAAAGGAAATATTACCGAGAATTTTGGAACGAATGCACATCCAACACTCAGAAACGTATCGACCAACAACCGTGGAATCGATATCAGTGCACCACTCAACGCACAAGTTCGCGCTGTTTTTGATGGTGAAGTGACGAGTGTTTTGGACATCCCGGGAGCTGGAAAAGTGGTGATCATCAAACACGGAAACTACCGAACGGTGTATTCGAATTTACGCGATACCTACGTGAAAGCAGGATCGAAAGTAACGACCAAAAAAGTGATCGGCTCGCTGCTCGCAAAAAGTGGTGAAACGATTTCGGTGGTCCACTTCGAGGTGCATCAGGTAGTTGGAAATAACGTGACGTGTTTGAATCCAACGTTGTGGGTTTCGAATTGAATTCATCCAAAGAAGGTTAAATTCGACCAAAATCTGCCAATTTGGAGTAGTTTTGTACCATGAAATGGCTTTTTTCACTCTTTTTAATGTTTTCGCTCACCTCCTCGGCTCAAGATGCATGGGAGAAAAAAGCTGATGCGCTCGTGGATGTCGCAAAAGCACAACTCGGCACTCCGTACAAATGGGCAACGTCAAGTCCGGGCGCTAGTTTCGATTGTTCAGGCTTCACCGCCTACGTTTATGGTTCATTCGACATCACTAAGTGCAGAAGTTCGAAAGGGTACGCCGCTCTCGGTGAAAAAGTTAAATTTTCTGAAGCTCGAAAAGGCGATTGCATTCTATTTACAGGAACGTCACCGAGTAGTAAAACGGTTGGGCACATCGGTATAGTGATCGAAAACGGCAAAAACGGATTAAAATTCATTCATTGCTCCAGCTCATCAAATCACTTTGGAGTGGTGATCACCGATTACGAAACATCGGGATATCCAAAGCGTTTTATGGAAGTACGACGTTTGTTCTAAGCGAAAAATCACTACATTTCTACCATCGCAACTCGAGCCCTTAATCTTGAAACATGAAAATCGATCTAAGCAATCCTTGGCACAAAGTAGCAATTGGTGAAAATGCTCCGAATTGTGTGAATGGCATCATCGAAATCCCCCAAAACACGCGTGCGAAATACGAACTCGACAAAGATTCTGGACTCTTGATGCTCGATCGGGTGTTGTACTCTTCAATGACCTACCCGGCGAACTACGGTTTCATTCCACGCACGTATTGCGACGACAAAGACCCACTCGATATTTTGATTTTGTCACAGATAACGGTGGTTCCCTTGTGCATCGTTTCAGCAAAAGTGATCGGGGTGATGCACATGCTCGACAAGGGAGAAATGGATGATAAAATTATCGCGGTCGCTGAGCATGACATGAGCGTGAACCACATCAACGACATTTCTGAATTACCCGAACATTTCTTGATCGAACTTAAAAAACTTCTTCGAAAGCTACACGAAGCTGGAAAATAAATCTGTTCAGGTTGCCGATTTCCAAAATGCCGAAGTCGCGCGAAAAGTAATCGAGCAAAGTCAGGTGGATTATGTGAAATACGTCAATCAAGACTGATGCTGCATAGTTTTTGTAAGGTATTTGCTTCTATTACTGTACCGAGTGGACAGTGGCTAACCTATTATTTGCTTCCTGGTTTTCTGAATTTTGGTTGCGTATTGGGCATCTATTGGATCTCGATGTTTCAAAACTTGATGCGGGTGTGTGCGTGATCGCTGCTAATGGAACGCAAAACTTAAAGTGCTTCATGAAGCTGTAATGTTTTGGTTTTCCACAGCTTGAATTTGGTTTATATACACGCTTATCTTATTTTTGCCTTAAATACTATAAATCTACTATCATGAAAAAAGTTTTTACTACGCTTCTGCTATTCGGTGCACTTATCCTAAATAGCCAAAACATCAATGCACAATGTTATTCTGCCGTTCAATTGGACGGAACGAATCAATACATGCACACACCATTTGCGAATTACACGTTTACCAATTTCACTCTGGAAATGTGGATGAATTCCGCCAATTTTGTACCCAACGAGCATTACATCAGCATCTATCAAAATGCGTATCTCGTGCTTGGTGGATGGGACGGTTCTGGTTGGTTCGACACTTGGGCGGATGGACTTAGCCCTGTTGCGATTAACTCAGGAACTACACCTTCAACGAATGCTTGGCATCACGTTGCATTTGTGTATAACGGAACGAGCCAAATTTTGTACATCGATGGTGTGGCGGTAACAACTTCGGCGACATCGGGCTCCGTGAACAACACAGTTAGCTTTAACTCTGGAATGGCGATTGGGGCGCGTTATACCCTCGGCACACAATATAGTAACACCGCATTTGAGGACGTTCGAATTTGGAATGTGGCGCGAACACCAGCTCAGTTAACAGCAAGCATGAACACAAATCTCGTTGGAAACGAAAGTGGATTAGTAGCTTATTACCGTTTTGAAGATGGTGCGGGAAGTTCAACCGTTATGGATTTAACAGGAAATGGAAATACATTAACGCTGTATAACATGGACCCGATGACCGATTGGATTGCTGGACCTTTTGGTACCGCGCAATCAACAGATGTTCAGTCAACGTGTGGACCGCTTACATGGATTGATGGGAATACATATTCAGCGAACAATAATACTGCGACGTACACATACGTGGGTGGTGCAGTTGGTGGTTGCGACAGTACAGTCACTCTGAACTTGACGGTTAATTCAGCAACTTCGGGAGTTGACGCTATAACTTCATGCGACCCAATCACGTGGATTGATGGGAATACATATTCAGCGAACAATAATTCAGCAATGTATACGATGTTTGGTGGTGCAACGAATGGATGTGATAGTATTGTTACGCTTAACTTAACGATCAACTCTGCAGGGCAATCAACCGATACACAAGTGGCGTGTGATTCGTATACCTGGATCGACGGAAACACATACACAGCAAGCAATACAACTGCAACACACCTGCTTCCAGGCGGAGCCGCTAACGGATGCGATAGTATTGTAAGCTTGAATCTAACAGTGAACACGGTTGATGCCGCCGTAACAACATCCTCATTAAGTCTCACAGCAAACGCTTCTGGCGCGCAGTATCAATGGGTCGATTGCAGCAATAATTTCACGGCAATTGCTGGAGCAACGAGTCAAACGTACACAGCTACGGCGAATGGAAGTTACGCAGTAATCGTATGGGGTGCTGGTGGATGTTCCGATACTTCAGTGTGTGTTGCCATCACAACGGTGTCGTTGGATGAAACACTGCTAGCAAATCAGATTCATGTTTCTCCAAACCCGACAACGGGCGAGTTCGCGATTTCATTGGAGAATTATGCTGGAAAAATCACCGTTGAGGTGCTTGATATAGCTGGAAAATTGATTCTCACATCGAGCCAAGAAATTTTGCCAAATGATGCATTAGCGTTCAATTTGAGCAATGAAGCAAATGGTGTTTACATCGTGAAAATTCATACATCGATTGGATCGCATTCGGTGCGCGTGGTAAAAAAATAGAAATTAGTGATAAACTGAGGAAGGAGTTGTTCGTGCCGTTTGAAATCGGTGGAACGCTCCTTTTTTTTGAATCGAAATGAAGATCGTCGCGTGCTGAAAAAAACGGATCGTCCAAGCACGTTAAAAAACGTTAAGCCATTCACCGTCCTCAATCCTTTGTTTAACTTCGTTCGTAGTCATGAAGCGGATTCGCGTAAATTTTATTCTCATTTTAGTTGTCGTAGCTATGCTCGCGCTATTGGTTATTCAGGCGTTCCAAACTTCGGCCCTGTACAATCAGAAATCGGGTGAATTCAAAGAGCGACTGAAAACCACGATGGAGCGTATTGCGCTTTCGCACGAAAAAGCCGACGATATCCGACGTTACATGCACGTGGTGGACCGCAATTTCAGTGGGAAATACAAAGACATTCTCAAGGAGGAATTCCAAAACTTACTCTCATCGAAAGAAGAAATTTCCATTCGCGATACGTCGATTTTTAAGGATGGTGAAATGCAAGATTACCTGGTAATTGAAGGAAAAACATACGATTCTATTTCTGGATTGAGTGCCGAGCAACGCGTTTTGGCGCGCGACATTCGAAAATTACGCGATTTATTCGATAACAAATCCACCAAGGTAGACCACGACTCGGTGAACATTGCCGTGCAACTCGATCAACGCGTAGTACAGCAAATTTTCCGTAAAGCACGCTTCGTCAACGAAATGATGATCGACGCGTTCAAAAACAATTCGTATCAAAAGCAAAGTGAACGCGTAGAATTGGCCTTCCTCGATTCGGTGCTAAAAACGGAATTGACGAAGGGGAAATTTCCAAGTCGATATGAGTTTATGGTTACCGATGAGTACAATCAACCGCTCGATTATAAGCAAACACCGAGCAATTATTTGGCGAAGATCGACACTGCAAAAACCGTTCGAGCGCAATTATTTCCGGGCAATTCACTCGACGAAAATTTGTACGTGCATCTTTACTTTCCGAAGCGAAAATCTTTCTTGCTCAAAGAAATGTGGGCTCCCTTGACGGTCAATTTGGCCCTCGTGCTGTTCATCATCGCTGCATTTGTGTTCATGTTTAGAACCATTATCACACAAAAAAAATTATCGGAACTCAAAAATGATTTCATTTCGAACATGACCCACGAGTTCAAAACGCCCATTTCTACCATCTCGCTCGCGTGCCAAGCTATGAACGACACCGACATGATGGGCGAGGCAGGTGTTGCCACATCTACACCGTATGTACGAATGATTTCTGCGGAAAATGAACGTTTGGGTATTTTAGTTGAACGGATTTTACAAAGTGCTACACTCGACAAAAAGGAAGTTCGGGTACGCAACGAGGAATTGAATTTGAACGAAATAATTCTTGAGATCACCCAACGCGCAAAGTTTGGACTTACGCATCCCGACGGAATTCTCACGGTCGACGTACCGAAGGAAACGATCATTGCCGTCGGGGATCGACTCCACGCAACCAATCTGATTTCTAACCTTATAGACAACGCGATTAAGTACAGCGAAGGAAAGCCAGAGGTGAAGGTGACCTTGAAAAAAGAAGGACGAAATACACTAATAGTGGTGAGCGATCATGGAATTGGAATAAAAAAAGAGCACTTGAACAAAATATTTGACAAATTGTATCGTATCCCTACTGGGAATGTTCACAACGTGAAAGGCTTCGGCTTGGGTTTGAGTTACGTAAAAGCAATTGCTGAATTACACGGGTGGACGATTCAAGTGCAAAGTAAATTTGGCAGCGGCTCAGAATTCACAGTTATAATATCGGAATAATATGAAAAAAGAAACGAGCATACTTCTCGCGGAAGACGACATGAACCTTGGACAATTGCTCCAAACATTTTTGAGATCGAAAGGATTTTTAGTGTCGCTCGCTCAAAACGGGAAAACAGCACTCGAACGCTTTCACGATGGAAATTTTGATTTTTGCCTGTTTGATGTGATGATGCCCGAGATGGATGGTTTCACACTCGCCAAAGAAATCCGCGAAATCGATAAAAAAACACCGATCCTTTTCTTAACTGCCAAGTCGATGAAAGAAGACAAGCTCGAAGGATTTGCGCTTGGCGCCGACGACTACCTCACCAAACCTTTCGCAATGGAAGAGCTGCTTGCGCGCATCAACGCGATCATGCGCAGAGTAGATACTTCAGACGAAGATGAGGACGGATCGCGCATGATTGGGACGATCAAATACGAACCAGAATTGCGCTTGCTTCACCTCACAGAGGAAACGAAAAAGCTGACGACGAAGGAAAACCAATTGTTGACCTTGCTCGTGAAAAACCAGAACGAGATCTTGGATCGACAAGCGGCTTTGCGCGCTATTTGGGGCGACGATAATTATTTCAACGGTCGCAGCATGGACGTGTACATTGCTAAATTACGCAAAGCACTCAAAGACGATCAAAACATCGAAATTATGAACGTGCACGGAAAAGGGTTTAAGTTGATTGTGAAGGGCGAGTGACTTCAGCTGTGCTCATCCACCACTCGAAGCGAATTTCACTATGGGTATCAATTCTTACCAACGAAGTCAGCAGCGAACCTAATTCTTAATTGGATCATTCTTAATTCGTCAGCTCCAAACCGCCAATTCGTTCCCACTTGGATCCAAAAAATGGAACCGTTTCCCCCTGGAAAGGAGAAGATAGGAAGCTTAATTACGCCACCAGCCGCTTCGACTTTTTTCAGCACTTTTCTAGTTCTTTGTGATAGAGCACCACCAAGGAGCCGTTCATTATGGGTTCCGAAGTTTGTTCAAATCCACCAGCAATACCACTTACTTCGAACGCAATTTACGCATCTCCATAATCGGTGAATTTCCACCCGAAAACAGTCGAGTAAAATTCCTTGTTCGCGTCTAAATCTGTTCCTTTAAATTTGATATAGTTGAAGGGATTGTTAGTCATGTTTGTGCGATTAGTTGATGAAGAGAGCGCCGCTTTGGTTCTTTTCGCGTTTTGAAATTCCCTATTCTGGTTTACCGAGCAGAGCAGGATAATAGATGTTTTGGACACCGCGCTTTTCGCTTGCTGATTTTTGATTGATGTAAATAGTGTACCCTCGTTTGTTCAAATCGTGAATGGTGGCTTCGGATGGCGGTGTATTGTATGCCGTGCAATTGGCGTGGAACATCAATTCGATGGGGCGATTGACATTAAAAACGACCACTTTTTCGGCATTCCCAATTTTTTTCGTCAGGCGATTGATGTCAACTTGCCAGTTTGGAAGATCGACCGTTTGGAAAGGTTTCAAGCGTTCGATGGCGAACCGAATCGGAAGGGCGAAGAGCAAGAAAATGGTGAGGATGGGGATCCATTTGTACCGAAATTTGGTTCGATACGCCATCAAATAGTGGATAAATAATGCCAGAACCACGAACAGTGCGGGAACGGCAAACAGCGTGTATGCTTGCATTTTGGTTTGAACGAAGGAGAAAAAGAGGTAGGGGATGAGGATCCAGATGAGGAGTGCCCAGTATTTCCAATTGCTTCGTTTTTTGATCGTTTTGTAGATGAACCAGAGGAATGGAAGGTAAATGAGCTCGCCGTTGTTGATGCGCATCATCGTGAAATGGTAGTGCCAGGGCTGTGCTTGTCCATCCAATGCTTCAAACATGTGTTGTTGGTTGAAGCTACTTTCCCACGCGGCTTCGATTGGAAATTGAGAAAAGATGTACAGCTGCCAGGGCAATGCAACGGCGATAATCGTCGCACACAAAATGAATCCGTGGAGAAGAATTTCTTTCCAGCTAAATTGTTTGGAATGCAGCAAAAACGCACCCCAAATGGGCAAGACGATCAGCGCTGGCAGCCACTTGGATAAGATCGCCAATCCGATGCAAATTCCGCACAGGATGTTGATCCAAAGGCGTTTCTTGTCAGAGAATTCCCAAGCGAGGAGTACCGCCAATTGAACAAAAAATAGGAAAAATACGTCTATATGATCGGTTGCAACACGCCCACTCGCAAGTTCGAGAATAACGCCATTTGTTGCAAAAAAGATCGAAGCATACAATCCTACGCGACGGTTGAAGAGTGTGCTGCCGAAGCGGTAGGAGATTATAGTACCTAAGCTCATGAGCAGAATGGACGGTAGTCGAACCGCGATGGTATTCACGCCAAATAGTGCCAAACTGCTCATGATTCCCCAAAGTGGCACGGGTTGTTTGTGCAGCCAAACGTGGTTGTATGTCCACATTCGGTAATCGAAATGCACCAATGGCGTGTCGAATAAGGTAGGTGTGAGTGGATGCCCGAGCATGTTTTTCGCCACAAGTGCGTGGTAGCGTTCGTCCCACGTGTGAAGAAACAAGTCGGACGCCATGTATAGGTTAAGTAAAAGTCCAATGAAAACAACGCAGGCAATCGACCAGCCGTATTTTTGCCGACGAAACATGCGCCACGCTCCGAAGCCCAACAGTGCAACAACGAGAAGTAAAAGTGTTCCAAGAAGCGGGGAATTTGTCAGTTCTGTCCGAATTTAGTTTCGCAATTTAGTAAGAAAGGGGGGATTAGTGGATTGCTGGATTTTTGGAGAGCTTCGCTCTTGGATTTGATTTTTGGTACGAATTGAGAATATTACAAAAAATCGTACGATCCAATAATCCAATAATCCCTATTCACTCTCCTTCCCCAAACTCAAACTCATCCACATTTGGCGAAAATCGTCCGTCTTTCCATTCTAAATTGAGACTGTGCGTAGTCGATTTACTCCAGTTCAGCTCTTCGTCCATGTACTCCCCTTGTTCTCGCTCGTAGCGTATATTTCCGTATCCATTTTCATCGTTTGGAAAAACAATGCGCTCTTCGTACCAAAATAGTCCCGCTTCAGAAACATGGGAAAGTGTAATTCCTCTGAATAGCCGGGCGCCATCGTTGAACAAATAAACCTGTCCACCGTCTACACCACATGCTTCGGCAAAGAGATTGATGACGAGCATGTTGTCAATTCCGCTCAATCCGCGGTCGTCGAAGGTTTCGATGTAGAACGAATTGGTGTTCAATTTTTCTTCGTGACCATAAAATTCGCCGTTCGCCTGAAGCACACGTGCGCGGACTTTGTAATCGACGTAGTCCCAATCGTCTCCAGATTGCTTGATGCCAGCAACGGTTACCAAATACGTCACGTTCTCAAATTTTACGCGATCCAAGGCAATCAATCCCCCAAAAACGTAGCCAGATTTCCGACCGACTTTCACTTTGTACCAGTTCCAATCCAGGCCATTCAGAGAAGTTGTTTCATCGGTTTTTTTGACGATCACAATTTCAGACCCGATGGACAAGGTGTCGAGTGCTTTTGCCGTGGGAGATGAATTTTCGCGCAGCACGACTTTATCGCCGTACACATAGTCTTTGCTTCCTTCTTCGAATTCGTAATGCGAGCTAACTACCCGTTGATTGCTGTATTGGGCAGATGTCGTGAAAGATCCAAGGATGAAAAGGATGAAAAGGATGAAAATGAAGGAGTGCAAGGTTTGCATGGTGTTCGCTTTGATGTTGGTCAATTCGAATTGACAATTATTGAACCAAGATATGGATAATTATGATAAATGCACGAAATGGAGCGCTTCACGGGGTCGTAATTTGCTGCGCTATTCTTCACGAATTAAAACACTTATGTAGAAAATGCGTCCATTGGTGAAATGATCCGTGCCATTTATAAAGTCTATCCCCATTTAATTTGAATTGGAGCGTAAATTAGAGCAACAGCTAAAGCATGACAATTTCGACAGGATGGACGAACAAGAAGCAAATGACCGAGGGCGCGTGAACAATAAATTTTTGGAATTTCAAAAATCGGGACTCGAATCGTACATCCGTTACTTGGAATCGGAATGGAAAAATTCGATAGATGTCGACCATAAAACATCTTATCATAACTACCTCAAACGAGAAATTGAAAGTGCAAAAAAGCGGATTTGTGTTGTCGACAAAAAACTACTTCTTATTACCAATGAATTAGGATGATTTCGATTTGATGTTCAGTAGCGATATTTTTTGATTCTTTAAAGGTATTGCTGTCGGCAATAAACAGGATTCAACAGACAAAAAAAAGCCCTGGCATACGCCAAGGCTTTTCCATTGAAAGTTAGATCAATTAGTTTTTCATCACTCGATAAACTGATTCCTGACCGTTAATTACAAGGTGAAAAAAGTAAATACCAGTTTCTACAGATTGCAAATCAATTATTTCGGAAGAAACAATGTTTTCACCAACAATAACAACTTTTCCTTGAGCATCACGCACAGTTAATAAAGCGTTAATTGCATTGAATGAGATAGTTATTTTATCATTCGTTGGGTTTGGATTCAAACCAACTATGATTCCAGTTTCATTCAGATCGGCTACGGTAACAGTTTGACAAGATGAAGTGTCTGAACCACATGGGGTAGTTACAATAACTGCGTAGTCACCTGTAACGGTTGCGGTGTATGCTTGACTTGTTGCTCCAGAAATAGAGCTGTTTGTAGCACAATCAATCCACTGGTAGGTTCCTGTTGCCTGGTTTGATGTTAGTGTTGCTCCAGAAGCTGAAACTGTCAGATCAATTGTGTTGATCGTTAAATTCAAAGTGATCAGTGTATCGCAAGTTCCAGTTGTAGATGTGAACGTAGCTGTATTATTATCAGCAGTATAGGTGTTTCCATCAATCCACGTATATGTATTACATGCAGAAATTACATCTGTTGCCGTTATCGGTGTGACCGTTAGATTTAAAGTATAAACAGTATCACAAGCACCAGGGTTTGCTACGACATAAGTCGCAGTGTTGTTAGATGTTGTATAAGTATTCCCATCTATCCATGTATATGCACTGCACGTCGACTGAACGTCAGTTGCAGAGAGAGGCACACAACTAAATGATGGACGAATTACTGGTACGTTATCGAATCCTAAAGCTGATAATTGAGAATAAGGTCCATTATTGATACTTGCGTAAACAGTATTAGGTGTTAGAATTCCATCTGTACATGCAAGCCCATAATTTGCTGTAGTTAAGAATTCTTTTATTCCAACAAAGTAATTACCTGCCGTCAATTGGAGTGGGTTACCTGTCGTATTTGTGATGGGTAAATAGAGAAGTGCACCACTTGCAGTTGTATCAGCAGCAGTTAATATATAAGGAGCTGATGATCCAATATACGTTCCTGTTGGTACGTTAGCAGCTACAGTTCCAATTAATACTTGGACCGTATCTCCAGGATTAGCTTGTCCTGGAGTTATGAAGAACATTACGGAATCAATAATTGTGTTATTGACGATGGTATAGTTACTACCAACTATACCTATTGAAGTAGGTCCTACTCCAAGATTAATTACAACATTCCCATTGTCTCTTGCGTACTCATTGGCAGTTACACTGAATGATGCAGTTAGCGTATCATTAGTTGCTGTTGAGGAGGTAGAGATATACTCGAATACGTAAGCACCAACAACTGTTGGGGTGTAATTACCTGCGGTATACGTTGCACTCGCTCCTGCCGCAAGAGTAGCTGGCGTCGAGGATGCACTAAAAACAGGAGTTATGAAATCAGGTGCGAGGTATACATTCGCTGTCAAACTTGCGTCTGTAAGTGATAAGGTTCCCGTATTCGTCACTTGTGCGCTCAATACCATGCTAGTTGTTTGAAGCAATGGAATTTCAGTGTATTGTTCAAACGAATTGGTAATATTTAAGCCAGCAGCAGGAGGCGTTTCGTTCAAGCGAACATTGTCAACTGCTAATCCAGTAGCCCATTGAGCTTGATCATTGAATCTAAACGCAATTAATACGTTAGTCAGTCCAACATAAGCATTCAATGAAATTACTGTATTGTTTTGCCATGCAGTACTTGCGGTCATTGTGTAGATCGACGTCCACGTCGTCCCTCCATTGGTACTAACTTCAATGAATCCAGTAGAACTATATAGACCGTCCATGTAGAAGTCAGCTATCAATTGAACACCTCCTGCTATTGCCGAGAAATTTTGAGCGGGAAGAATCAATCGATCGATCGATTTATCACAGTTACAAACATCGTCGTTTGTTTGGGCGAAAAGCGTGTGAGCCGGAACAGGCCAGAATCCGGCTGCATTTGATAGTACGTTATTTCCAACGATGTAGATTCCGTCTGTGGACAAACCTGTTTCGGTCCATCCAGTAGGGATTCCATTGGCTCCCATTGTCCCTTCAAAGTTTTGAGTAAAGAAAATTTGTGAGTTTGCACTGTTCACTACGAGTAGTGAAATAAAGGCAAACGTCGTTGCTTTTAGTAGAAATTTTTTCATAGTTTTTATTTTTTCAATTTCGCACCTTTAGTTAGTTTAAGTTGCATTAAAATCGATATTTTACAAATCACTACTGTCCGATAAAACCCCAATTTAGTCTCTAAACCTTCTCTAGCCAC
>CALFOS010000014.1 GCA_937919725.1 uncultured Fluviicola sp.
GCGTTTATCACCAATTTTCATCTACATCTTAACAAACTTCACCACAGCGTTTCCGATAGAAATAAAATAAACATTTGGAGACAAGTTTGAAATATCTATTGTGATATTTCCTGAATCAAGTTTTCCCGACTGAACTAATTCTCCTAGTAGCGTATGAATTTCAAACACATCGTCCACAGGATTCTTCGTGTTGATCGAGAGTGTCGAAGAAGAAGGGTTTGGACTCACAAAGAAATCTACGTCATTTTGAAGATCTACAAGGTTCGCAGACGGATCTGGGAATACAAATCTCCCCTGCACTGCTAAGTGATCAGACAAATCGAAGATATCCCACATGTCATCTGCAATGCTGCGCAATACGATAACCGTATTCGTAGTTGTATCAGGAATTCGGTGCGCATTTTCGTACATGACGTAGTCCAAGTATTCAAATCCACCTCCGCTCGCATAATCACTTAGTGTCTCATCGAAGGTATACGTCTGCCCTAAATAATCGGGTTCTGATGAATCGAGAATAGTGAACATTTGATTGTATTCATTGAGAAAATTCGCTGTTTTTTCAACGTTAAAATCTCCACCGAGAATTACCGCTTCATTTGCCGGAATGTTTTTCGCGTCCACAAAACTTTTCAATTGCGACATTTGAGCTTGGCGAGTTGCAACATTTACTGGTTCAGCCCATGCCTGCGTATGCGTTCCAAAGAGGTGATATATGGTCCCGAGTTTGTTGATACGTGCATACATGGCACCCTTTGCTGCAAGACAGTCGTCTCCATCACAATCCGAGTAGACGATGTCTTCTGAGTAACCAATGGGCCATCTACTGTAGATGAGAACTCCACCGTCTTCGAGAGATCCAGATTCGTCAACAACAGTAGTGAAATAGGGATATTCTACCATCAAATTGGTGGTAAGAATGTCACGTGCGGAGTTATCGAACGCCTCATTGATGATAATCGCATCGTATCCGTGCACATGATCAGCAATAAATTCAGCTCGTGTACTTTGATCTGTCAACGCTATGGGCGGAGTGAGCATATAGATGTTGTAGGATAGTACATTCAGGATGTTCTTATCTGTCAGGTCACTCGCCATTACGGGAAAAGGGTCGTATTCCTCAATTACGAATAAAATATCATCATCCCCACCAGTAAAATAGGCCGAATATTTCAGCGTAAACGTCTTTCCCAACATACTGAATATTTCCTCGTGAAACATATTGTCACCGTACCACGAGTGATTAAATCCAGGTCCACTTGCAGATTGCCACATGTCACTACCAACAAAGTTTCCATTCAATTTCATTTCCAAATTGAAACTTTCACCACCTGATTCAAGATTTACGGTTAAGAAAAAATCAGTCCCGTTTTCGATCCCTTGGTCGCGATTGGACCACAATACGTTGGATTCCAATTGCCATGGGCTAATCGTTCCGTTGATTCCCCACCATTCACTTGCATCCATCGTGTGGGATCCTGTTTGGGAACTAGTTGCGTTAAAGCTTAGAGAGCTGTTGTTTTGGAAATAGATGTA
>CALFOS010000015.1 GCA_937919725.1 uncultured Fluviicola sp.
ATTTGCTATGGAATCTTAAGCCGCGGCACATCACATTATATTCTTGTGATCCCAATTAATAAACCTAATAAATAAAATAATTCTTACGTTATTCCAGAACAAGAAAAAAACGCTTTTTCAGAACGGAAATTAGTATTGGATGTGCCTTCTAAAAAAATCGTGATTCCGATTAATTCATAAACCGATACCCAACTCCTCTCACCGACAAAAAATGAACCGGCACTTTCGGATCGTCCTCAAATATTTTCCGAAAGTTGAGGATGAAATTGTCAATCGTGCGCGTAGTTGGGAATTGATCTTTCCCCCAAACGCGGTCCAAAATTTCGGAGCGAGAAACCACTTCTCCTTCGCGTTCCAAGAACAGCTGAATCAAAGCTACTTCCTTTTTTGTAAGGGGTTGATTTTCCGTTCCATTTGAAATGGAGTAGGTTTTGAAGTTGATTTCCCACGCGCCAATTTTGGCTGTTTCATCGTTGAGATGATTCGTTAAAACGGCTACTCGAAGCAATAACTCTTCCAAATCAAATGGTTTTGGGAGATAGTCGTTTGCCCCAGCTTTCAGCCCTTCAATCCGATCACTCGTAGTTCCTTTTGCAGATAAAAACAGTATGGGAACTGACGTCTGTTGCCGAATTTGCTTGCACAATTCCACGCCGTTTACATGTGGAAGCATCACGTCGAGTATGAATAAATCGTACTCCACGTTCGTAGCAAAATGTAATTGAGCCAACTTTCCGTCATCAAAGTGCTTGACCTCAAATCCCTCCATCTCCAAATTCAACTGAATCATTTCAGCCAAACTCATTTCATCTTCCACCAAACAAATGTGTTTCATTTCTTCCTCTTTTCAGGATAAAAATACGATTTCCTCCCTTCCGAGGTCCATTAGAGTGATCAGTTTTGTGAATGCCCTTTTTGATTCGTGGAAAACTATGCCTTTTTTTTAAAGAGCTCCGCGAAATTTCAAGTACCTTTGCACTTTCTTTTTTATCTCAAAAACGTCAACAATTATGACCCAGCGAAAAGCCATTCAATCAGCACTTATTTCTGTTTTTGATAAAAGCGGATTGGAACCGATCGTGAAGCAACTTCATGCAAATGGAGTGACAATTTATTCAACGGGAGGAACGCAGGCCTTCATCGAGGAGTTCGATATTCCTGTGGTGCGCGTAGAAGATTTAACGTCGTATCCATCTATTTTGGGTGGACGTGTGAAGACATTGCACCCGAAAGTTTTTGGCGGAATTTTGACGAGAAGAGATGACGAAGGAGATCAAGCACAAATTGCAGAATTCGAAATACCTGAGATTGATTTGGTGATTGTGGATTTGTACCCATTCGAAGAAACCGTCGGTTCTGGTGCATCACACGCCGACATCATCGAAAAAATTGACATTGGTGGAATTTCATTGATTCGCGCAGCTGCTAAAAATTACAAGGATGTTGTCATTATTCCATCGCAAGCACAATACGCTCCGTTTTTGGAAATCATCACCACACACAATTCCCAAACGAGTATGGGCGAACGCAAAGATTTCGCGCGCGATGCATTTGATGTTTCATCAAATTACGATACACATATTTTCAACTACTTCAATCAACAAGGAGAAAGAGAATTATTCAAACAAAGTGTTCAACCAGCGCACGTACTTCGCTATGGCGAAAATCCACACCAAAAAGGAATTTTCCATGGAGACATGGACGCCTTGTTCACTAAGTTGCACGGAAAAGAACTCTCTTACAACAACTTACTTGATGTTGACGCAGCCGTAAATTTAATCGCCGAATTCAAAAACGACGATCCAACTTTTGCCATTCTCAAACACAACAACGCCTGCGGATTGGCAACGCGTTCTACCATTTCTCAAGCCTACGCCGATGCCTTGGCGGGTGATCCCGTAAGTTCTTTTGGAGGAATATTAATAGCGAACCGCGAAATTGATTTAGCCTGTGCCGAACAAGTGAACGAACTCTTTTGCGAAGTGGTCATTGCACCAAGCTACGCCGCAGATGCCCTCGAACTCTTAATGAGCAAAAAGAACCGCATCATTTTGATTCAAAAAGAAGTGGAATTTCCAAAACGCCAATTCCGATCCCTATTAAATGGTGTGCTCGAACAAGACAAAGACATGCGAACGGAAGTGGCGGCAGATTTGGAAGCACGTACGTTGACCGAACCAACCGACGAGCAAATTTCCGATTTATTGTTCGCTAACAAGTTGGTAAAACACACGAAGTCGAACACCATTGTTTTGGCGAAAGGAAAGCAATTGTTGGCCAGCGGAACAGGACAAACCTCGCGCGTGGATGCTTTGCGCCAAGCGATTCACAAAGCACAGTCCTTTAACTTCGATTTACACGGTGCTGTAATGGCTTCGGATGCGTTTTTCCCTTTCCCTGATTGCGTAGAAATCGCCGACAAGGCAGGAATCAAATCAGTGATCCAACCAGGTGGATCAATTAAAGACGAATTATCGATCGATTATTGCAATAAACACGGTGTTTCTATGGTATTTTCAGGAAATAGACATTTTAAACACTAAAATCGAACCTTTTTCCAATATTTCAGTATAACTTCGGAGATGATTAATAAAATTCGACGGAGAACAATCAGTTGAGAGGACAAAAAAATGGGATTATTTAGCTTTTTAACGCAAGAAATTGCGATCGACTTAGGAACGGCAAACACGCTGATTATAATGGATGATAAAGTGGTTGTGGATGAGCCATCCATAGTTGCAAGGGACATTCAAACAGGGAAAATTGTTGCCATCGGAAAGAAGGCACAACAAATGCACGGAAAAACGCATAAATTGATCGAAACGGTTCGTCCGTTGCGTGATGGAGTAATTGCCGATTTCCAAGCTGCCGAACAAATGATTCGTGGAATGATCAAAATGATCAATCCTGGACGTAGCTTGTTCAACCCATCACTGCGCATGGTAATCTGTATTCCTTCGGGAATTACTGAAGTTGAAAAACGTGCGGTGCGCGATTCAGCTGAACACGCTGGAGCGAAAGAAGTTTACTTGGTTCACGAGCCGATGGCCGCGGCAATTGGTATTGGAATTGACGTTGAAGAACCAATGGGAAATATGATCATCGACATCGGAGGGGGAACTTCCGAAATTGCTGTCATTGCACTTGGCGGAATTGTATGTGATAAATCAATTCGCGTTGCGGGTGACGATTTCACAAAGGACATTGAAGAATACATGCGTCGTCAACACAATATTTTGGTTGGTGAACGAACAGCTGAAGAAATAAAAATCAACGTAGGAGCGGCGCTTCCAGAATTGGAAAATGCTCCGGAGGATTATGCCGTTCAAGGGCGCGATTTGATGACGGGAATTCCAAAGGAAATTATCATTTCTTACACGGAAGTTGCACACGCACTCGACAAAACGATTTCGAAAATTGAAGAAGCGATTTTGAGCGCCTTGGAGATGACACCGCCAGAACTTTCTGCGGACATCTACAAAACGGGGATTTACCTCGCAGGTGGTGGATCGATGTTGCGCGGATTGGATAAACGTATTTCGCACAAAACAAAATTGCCTGTTCACATTGCCGAAGATCCACTTCGCGCAGTAGCACGTGGAACAGCAATTTGTTTGAAAAACCTCGATAAATTCCAGTTCTTGATCAGAGATTAAGCGCTAAAAAACGAAAATAGTGAGGGGGATGTTAAAGCTTCCCCTTTTTTTGCGCCGAATGGCGCAGAAAAAGCCAAGTGCCGGGTTTTTCTATTAAATTTGTATATGCGTAATTTTCTGGCCTTCATTCGTCGGTTCCGTGTTCTTCTCTTTTTCGCTCTCCTACAAGGATTTGCGCTTACTGTGTATTTTACTTTTAGTAACTATCCCCGTTCACAGTATTTAACTACTGCATCAGATGTTTCGGGAACGATTATGGATTGGAGAAACGACATCACCAAGCACTTTGCGCTCAGCGGAAGCAACAAACAATTACAGTACGAAAATAGATGGTTGCGCGAGCAATTATTGGCGAATAAACTCTCGCTTCTAGCTCCCGTTGGAATTGATTCCGTCGTGATAAAAAAGGAAGATTTCGTCCAGCGTTTTGAGTACATTCCTGGTGGAATTATCAGCTCGTCATTTAACCGTAGAAACAATTATTTCACACTCAACATTGGGAGCAAACAAGGAGTGAAACGCGGAATGGGCGTTATCTCTTCGAAAGGAGTTGTAGGCGTAATTCATAACGTATCCGAGCACTTTTCAGTAATTAAATCGTGCCTCACAAAAGACATCAACGTCGACATTATGATCAATAATTCAGGCGAGCCTGGCTTCCTGAAATGGAACGGAGGTGATCCGCGGAGAGGAAGCATGGCGGGAGTTTCGAATGACCGATCAATCAAAAAATGGTCGAAAATTGTCACCCGCGGTAAATCAGGCATTTTCCCGAGAGGAATTCCAGTTGGTATGGTCGAAAAATCGACTCCCGTAGAAGGATATCCCATTTGGGACGTAACGATACTCTTCGCTGAAAATTACAGAACTGTGCAATATGTATATGTGATCAAAAACATTATGAAAACCGAGCAAGAGTTGCTTGAAGCTACCATACCCCCAGATCCTGCTGAAGAATGAGGAGTTTTTTGAAACATATCTTTCGCTTCGCGATGTTTTTAGTGATTCAAGTACTCGTGCTAAATCAAGTCGAACTCGGTGCGGGAACGTTGATTATCATCTATCCGCTCTTCATCTTCTTGCTGCCTGTAGAAATCAATATCTTCTTGCTCCTATTTCTCGCTTTTGCACTGGGGATATCCATCGATGCGCTGTCGAACACTTACGGACTTCATGCCTCATCTATGTTGATCTTTGCCTATTTCCGACCCATCATTTTGAAGGTTTTTGCACCGCGGGATGGCTACGAGCCGGATGTAGAACTCAACTTCTACTCGATGGGATATCGCTGGTTTTTTCAAACCTTCGGCGTCCTTCTCTTGATTCATCATTTCTGGTTTTTCCTCATTGAACTCTTTCGGTTTGATGAAGCTTTTTACGTTTTCAAACTAACGGTTCTTAGTGTTCCAATGTCATTCGCGCTGTGCATTCTCCTGCAATTTCTGCTCATCCGTAAACCCTCGAAAGGCCTATGAATTTCGACGCACGGAGATACGTAATTGTCACGTTTATCGTCATAACAGGATTGATGTACGGGATCAAACTTTTCTATATGCAGGTTGTTGATGTGGAAAATTGGAAATTGGAAGCCCAACGAATTGCCGAAAAACGAAAAGAAATTCCACCTCCACGAGCCGTCGTTTTCGATAGAAATGGAAAAAAAGTAGTGGAAAACAAGACCTACTATAACCTGATGATGGTAGAAGAAGATATGGTGGGCTTGGATACCGTGGCATTTGGGAAACTTGTTGGAATGACCAAAGACGAAGTGCTCGCCCGCATCGACGAGATAAAATTCGGAGAAGGAAAGTACTACAACCCGCACACAAAGAAAAAACAGACGAACTACCAGCGCATCAGACCCTATCCCTTTTTGAAGGAATTAACGGCTGACGAAATGTCAAAAATTGTGCCGCACCTTGATCGTTTTCCAGGGTTTTACGAAGAAATCACCAGCATGCGCAACTATCCCTATGCCAGCGGTGCCAATATTTTGGGCTATTTAGCAGAGGCTACTCAGGCGGAAATTGATAACGACAAATTCTACAAACGAGCGGATAAAATTGGACGTGCTGGAATTGAACGCTTCTACGAAGTAGAATTTCGGGGCGAAAAAGGCGTGAAATACATCGTTACTTCCGCTCGACAAAACAATGTTGGTTCTTTTGAAGATGGAAAATACGACACAACTGCCGTGCAAGGTGATGGAATTATCTTGGGCTTAGACATCGAGCTACAAGCATACGGCGAAAAACTCTTGCAAAATAAAAAAGGGTGTATCGTGGCAATTGAACCTTCAACGGGCGAAATTTTGGCCATGGTTTCCTCGCCATCCTACGACCCTAATTTGCTCGTTGGACGAAAAAACATCAATAAAAATTATCCGAAGCTTGTAGAGGATCCAAATATTCCACTTTTCCCGCGACCACTCGCGTCGGAGTACATGCCCGGTTCAACCTTTAAGTTGATTCAAGCCCTTATCGGAATGCAAGAAGAGGTAATCTCTCATGACTCTGGTTTCCCGTGTAATAAAAGCATTGTTGGATGTCATAATCATCCAAACGCACAATCAGTAACACAAGCGGTTCAATATTCGTGTAACCCGTATTTCTATGCCGTAACGCGGAGAATTATTCAACAAGGGAAAGTGAAAAGCAGTTTCCGCGATTCGGAAATTGGAATCGACATTTGGGCAAACTACATGCATAGTTTTGGATTGGGACTCAAATTGAATACAGACATCACTGGCTTGCGCGCGGGTAACATTCCTGATTCAAAGTACTACAACAAGTGGTACGGCAAAGGAAATTGGAAATTTTCAACCATCCGATCTATTTCTATTGGTCAAGGAGAGGTGCAATTAACGCCTCTTCAATTGGCAAACGTCGCGGCAATCATGGCAAACCGTGGTTGGTACTATACACCTCATTTCGTGAAATCCATTGGAGACAGAGGTCCGCGCATCGATTACACCATCAAAAATAAAACGCTTGTGGATCGAAAATATTTCGGTTACGTGGTGGAAGGGATGCGCCGTGTGGTTCATGAGCCTGGAGGAACAGCAGCAATGGCGCGTATTCCCAATATTGTGATGTGTGGAAAAACGGGGACGGTAGAAAACTACATTCACGGAGTAAAACAAAAAAATCACTCGGTATTTATTGCCTTTGCACCCATGAACAATCCTAAAATTGCCATTGCAGTATTCATTGAAAACACTGGCGGAGGTGGAGGAACTTGGGCCGCGCCTGCGGCAAGCCTCGTCATCGAAAAATACATCACTGGCGAAGTGAAATCTATAGAAAAAGAAAAGCGCATCATGGATGCTGAACTTTCCAACTGGAAATGAGAAAAAACGACTCGATAACAGGTAATTTTGACTGGATTTTATTCGGAGTGTACCTGCTACTCGTTGCTTTTGGCGTTACCACTATCTATTCGGTAGCTTACAATCCCGATAATCCAAGCATTTTTTCCTTCGATGAAATGTACGGACGACAATTGATGTGGGTAGCTGTTTCGCTTTTCCTTGGTTTGTTAGTGTTTCTCATCGATTCTGAAATTTACCGTAAATTTTCTATCCCGATCTACATCTTTTGCCTCGGCTTACTCGTGCTTGTATTGTTCATGCCTCCAATTAATGGAGCGAGGGCGTGGCTCGGATTTGGTTCGTTTGGCATTCAACCGGGGGAGTTCGCCAAAATTGGTACCGCCATTCTCCTCTCCAATTACATGAGTTCGTTCAATGTGAAACAACAAAACGGACAAACAGTACTTGTTTCGCTTGCCATTATCGCCGTGCCAATGTTGTTGATTATGTTGCAACCAGACGCCGGAACCTTCGTGGTTTTTACGGCATTTTTGTTTGTGATGTACCGCGAGGGACTTACCTTCGATCCCATTGTTTTGAAGTTAGTGAACCTCATCCCAGGCGTGAAATTTAAAAGTACATGGGTAGGCACTCACTTCATTCCCATTCTATTTGTGGTGGTGTTTCTCATCGTCATCACATTGATTATTGGTCATAAACCACTCGTTTTAGACTACTTCCCAGGACAAGTGTTTTCGGGATATTGGCGGATGTTTGCGGCACTTCTCTCGGTGACCGTAATTGGGTATTTGGTAATGAGATGGATGTTTTCAAAACGAGAAGGTCGACGTGCGTTCACCATTGCAATTTTAGGGTTCGCGCTTTCAGTATTGCTCACAGCAGGAGTGCATACCGCGTTCAAAAGTTTACCGTATCACCAGAAAACGCGCATCGAATTATGGTTGGGAATCTACGAAGCTGAGCCGGGAACCGGAAATGTAGGAGATGGAGCAGATTACAACCGAAGTCGGGCGATGACAGCCGTGGGATCAGGCGGTTTTACTGGAAAGGGCTACCGCGAAGCGAGCGTGGCAAGCATCAAAACAGCACACGTCCCAGAGTGCGAAACGGATTTCATTTTTTCACCGTGGGCAGAAGAACGAGGTTTCCTCGGAAGCGCGGTTTTGGTGATTCTTTACACGTTTTTCTTGCTTCGAATTATCACTATTGCCGAACGACAACGCTCGAAATACAACAGAGTGTACGCTTATTCCGTGGCCATGATTCTCTTTTATCACTTCGCCATCAACATTGGAATGAACATCGGATTGGTTCCCATTATTGGGATTCCGCTTCCGCTTTTTAGCTACGGAGGTTCGTCTATGATGTCCTTTTCCATTATGATCTTCTTACTACTTAAGCTAGATAGTCAACGAAAAGACGCGCTGAATTAACGTTTATTCTGAGCGTTTCGAAGCAATTATTGGTTATTTTTACATTCTCAAGATCAACCATGGGTACGGAAAACAAGAAGCAAACAAAGAAGAATCCACTTTCGAATTTACTCTCGAAGAAGAATGATTCCAAAAAGTCGGATCGATTGATGTTTACCGATAAAACGCGTAAACGACTCAACATAGCACTCTGGATCGGAATGTTTCTGCCAGTGCTGATCATTTTCATCCTCTTCATGAAGCAAAGTGATGACGATATGCCGTCAGTGGAAATGCTCGAAAATCCACCTGAATTGTTGGCTTCTGTTGTGATTGCCGATGACGGTAAAACGGAACTCGGTCGCTATTGGAGAGTCAACCGAACTTCGGTGAAATACAAGGACATTTCTCCCTACGTGATTGATGCGCTCGTGGCGACAGAAGATGAACGATTTGAAGAACATTCTGGAATCGATTTTTGGGCCGTTGCACGTGCCGCACGTGGAATGGGATCCGCTGGAGGTGCCTCCACCATTTCTCAACAGTTGGCAAAATTACTCTATACCCTTCAACAACGTGAAAAAGAAGCGGAAATGCGCGCCGCAGGAGAAGATGTTCCAAATCGCTCGGGAATCATGTCGCGCTTGAACGAAAAAGTAAAAGAAAACATCATCGCCGTTCGATTGGAAACTCGCTACACGAAGGAAGAAATCGTAACGATGTACCTCAATCAATTTGATTTCTTATTCAACGCCGTTGGAATCGAAAATGCAGCAAAAGTTTACTTCAGCAAAAAACCGAATGAACTCTCCTTGGAAGAAGCGGCAACGCTCGTGGGAATGGTGAAAAATCCTGGGCTCTACAATCCTTACCAATACCAAGTTAGAAATTACAGAAGCAAGATTGCAGCGGATAATAACATCGACCCCATGAAAGTTTCGGAGGCAGATATTAATGTCTTGCGCGAAAAAGATAGCTTGCGTGCCATCAACCGTCGAAATACAGTACTAAGTCAATGGCTAAAAAATAGCAGGAGCAAAAACCCATCCCTCAAAAATTATATCTCGCAAGAGCAGTACGACTCACTCACCAAATTACCGATCATCATCAACTACGTTGTCGTGGACCACAAAGATGGAATTGCTCCACATTTCCGAGAATCCTTGCGTTCAGATTTGAAACAATTATTCGCGCAGAAAAATAAAAACGGATCGTTCAAATACCACAAAAAAGACGGCAGGCCATATGATCTCTACGCCGATGGATTGAAAATTTACACGACCATCAACGTGTCGATGCAAGAGCATGCCGAATATGCACTTCGTCGTCACCTCAAAGATGATTTGCAACCTGCGTTCTCAAAAAACAATGCTACCGTAAAACGCTATCCCTTCGGAGACACGTACAATGGTAAGGCCGTGTCGGACGAAACAATCAATAATAGCATGAAGCGCGCACGCAAGGGTTCTGGTCGCTATTCCTTGATGTCGGAATCAGGTGCTTCGGAGCAACAAATCATAGCGAGTTTCGACGTGTTGACACCCATGCGCGTCTTCTCGTGGAACGGAGATTTTGATACGATCATGACGCCAAATGACTCCATTCGATACTACAAAAATCTTATTCGTGCCGGGCTGATGTCGATCGAACCAGCGACCGGATTTGTGAAAGCATGGGTGGGAGGTGCCGATTTTCATCACTTTGCATACGATCACGTGAAACTTGGAAAACGTCAAGTGGGATCAACGATGAAGCCATTCGTATATGGCACAGCGATGTCCATGGGGGTTGTGAAACCGTGTACTCCATTATCGTCGGAAGGATATTGCGTGGAACCCTGTGGTCCATCTGGAAGAAGATGGTGTCCTGCGGGAAGTCCTGCGGGAACGGTAGCCATGGGATTGGCACAATCTTCCAACCCGACAACGGTTGCCGTAATGTCGAAAATGGGGGGCTGCTCCGGTCCACAAACAATTGCCAAAATTTTGGAACGGATGAACATCATTCTTCCTCCAGATCAAATTACACCATCCATGTGTTTGGGAACTCCCGATATGTCCTTGTTCGAAATGGTGGGCGCACAAGCGATGTTCGTGAATGGTGGAATTTTCGTTGAGCCACAAACCGTCATTCGAATTGAAGATAGAAATGGAAATATTATTTATTCCGCAGATCCATACACGCGTGAGGTGATGAACCCAAGCATTTCGTACGAAGTGTTGAAGATGATGAAGGGCGTGGTGCAATTTGGAACGAGTACAAGCTTGCGTGGCGGAGCGAAATGGGGAGGAATTACCTATCCAACTGCTGGAAAAACGGGAACCACACAGTCGAATTCAGACGCTTGGTTTATGGGACTCACTCCAGATTTGGTGACCGGAGTTTGGGTTGGTGGAGAAGACAAGCAAATTCGATTTAGGTCCATGACGTGGGGACAAGGAGCCAGGTCCGCCCTGCCGATTTACGGCTACTACATGCAGAAGGTATACGCCGACCCTACACTAAAAGTATCGAAAGGAGATTTTGAAGTGCCCATAGGCTACGACGCCTCACTGTTTAATTGCGGCGATGAGCATCATACAGGCATTGATGATAATCCATTCGGTGTATAAATGAACGAATGCTTACGCTAGGCTATAGCGCACGAAGATGAATAAAGTAGTAAAGAACGTTGAAGAAGCATTAGTTGGATTAGAGGACAATATGACCCTGATGTTGGGTGGATTTGGACTCTGCGGCATTCCCGAAAATTCGATTGCGCACATGGTAAAACTGGGCGTAAAAGGATTGACGTGTATTTCGAATAATGCTGGCGTGGATGATTTCGGACTTGGGCTACTTTTACAAGGAAAACAGATCAAAAAAATGATCAGTTCCTACGTAGGCGAAAACGATGAGTTTGAACGGCAAATGCTTTCAGGCGAATTGGAGGTTGATTTAATTCCGCAAGGATCTTTGGCTGAACGATGTCGTGCTGGTGGAGCTGGAATTCCCGCTTTTTTCACTCCTGCAGGATACGGAACGGAAGTAGCCCACGGAAAAGAAGTGCGTGATTTCAACGGGAAGCCACACATTTTGGAAATGGCACTCACCGCGGATTTTGCGATCGTGAAAGCATGGAAAGGCGATACAGAAGGAAATTTGATCTTCAAAGCAACCGCTCGTAACTTCAATCCTATGATGGCGATGGCCGGAAAAATCACGATTGCTGAAGTGGAAGAATTGGTGCCCGCTGGTGAACTCGACCCGAACCAAATTCACACAGCAGGCATTTTTGTGCAGCGCATTTTCCAAGGAGAACGCTTCGAAAAACGCATCGAACAACGCACGGTTCGCGCTAAATCTTAAGTTTGAACGAGTCAAAAGGATTGCTCTATAACAAGTGGTTCTATTGGACGCTGTTTATTTTTCTTTTCGCATACGCCACTATACGCGCATGGACAGTTGTCCCCATTTTGGATGAGCTCGCTACTTTCTACATGTACATCCGAACGGGGCATTATTTCAACACAATCGAAATTGTTGACGCGAACAACCACGTGCTCAATTCCTTCTTCGGTCATCAGTTCTACCGACTTTTTGG
>CALFOS010000016.1 GCA_937919725.1 uncultured Fluviicola sp.
AAGGAAACATGAAGCGCCCTTTGGCGTCCAATTTCACTTCAAATTCTCCTACTAAGCCTGCCATAACGATAATTAAAAGGTAAAAATACTTACATTTTACCACTTTTTACCACTGAGATTTACATTGTTCATAACTCTGAACGCAAATATACGAGAAAAGTTACACTCAAGCGCTCTCATTATCAATTATAGTCGGACTTTAGTAAAAGTGGTATAAAGTGGTAAAAAAAATTTGGTGTTGAAAACTACTGTGTTATCCACAATCAAAAATCGAGTACATTTGCGGCATGTCGAACAAAACGATGAGTTGGTTTTTACTGATCCTACTTGCCTTAATTTGGGGAAGTTCTTTCATCTTGATGAAGCGCGCGATGTACGCTCCGAGTGGCGCTCCGATTTTTAACGACACTCAAGTCGGCGCTTTGCGCATGGTGATTGCCGGTTCAGTTCTTCTTCCACTCGCGCTCAAAAACTTGAGAAAACTGAAGGGTTGGAAGACGATTGGGAAATTGGCAATCGTAGGATTTTGTGGGAATTTCTTTCCAGCGTTTTTGTTTACCTATTCCGAAACAGGAATTTCATCAGGTTATGCGGGAATGCTGAACAGTTGCACACCAATTTTCGCGATTTTGATTGGAGCTTTTGTGTTCAAAGATCGATTGACACCGATTCAACTAGTTGGTATTATCATCGGGACAAGTGGCGTTATTTCATTAATGATCGCAGGACACAACTTGTCGATTAGCGGAAACTGGACGCATGTTTTCGCTATTGTGATCGCAACTGTTTTCTACGCGATAAGTTTGAACACAATTCGGCACACGTTATCTCATTTGAAAAGTTTCCAAATTGCTTCCTTGGCATTTTTCATTACTCTCGCGCCGAGTATCGTGATCGCGCTGCAGCAAGGTGTGATTGGAACGTTTAAAAGCAACCCCGAAGCTGGAGGTGGAATGATGGCGATTGTAATTTTGAGTGTTGTTGGAACAGCCTTCGCGTTGATCATTTTCAATCGGTTAATCGCGCTGTCGTCTGTAATTTTCGCGAGCAGCGTGACGTATTTGATCCCTATTATCGCGGTAATTATCGGGCTTTCATTCGGAGAAACAATCAATGCTTGGCAAATTGGCTCAATGGCCGTTGTCATCGCAGGTGTCTTTATCGCCAATGCCGCGAAACGAAGGAAGGCAGCACTAGAAGCTTAGTCGAATAATTCATACATGCTTCGACCATCGCCGAAGCGCATTTTGAAATGAAGCATTCGAGCAATCGTAGCAGGAAGATCCGTTTGATTGTATTCAGTTTCGACAACTCTGCCTGGTTTAAAATCTGGACCAATTGCGAGTAGACCAATTCTTCGGCAACCATCGCAGTTATCGCCATGACCGGAAAACCCTTCCGCTACACCATTGAGGTGTCGACCGTGGTCACTCGTGATGAAAATGGTCGTTTTTCCAGTATAAATAGGGTCGGAATTGATGAAATCAACAATTTGTCGCACGTACGCATCCGACTTTTGAAGGGCAATAAGGTAATCATTCCAATTGCCGCCGTGCCCGGAAAAATCAGGCTCACGCAGATTGAATAATGTCAACTTGGGATGATGCGTTCCCAAAATCACGAGGCCTTGTTGAACGGTCAAACTATCATCTTGGTAGCCGCTCAAATATCCCTGACCATTTACGCCACAGTGCATACTCGGCAGAAATTCGCCTGCCCACTTTTTCCGAGTGCAATTTCCAAGCATTGCCAATTTGTCTTTACTCGCAATAATCCACGATTGATTTGGATTTGCACCGAACTCCTTTGCCCAGCATTGAAAAAATGAAGGGTTTGCCGGAGTATCGGCGCCCCAGTTATCGAGGTCTTCATATACTCCAGTCGTTAACGCGGCGTGTCCAGGTATGGTTCGTGTATCGCCAGAGTTGATGAAATTTGGAAAGAAGACACCTTCCGAGAGTAGCGTGTCGAGATTTGGGATGTTTGCATGCGTTGGATCCCCCCATGCTTCGGAGTAACGGGGCCCGTCGACAACTATGATGACGACATTTTCCGTGACGAAATTTTCTTGGACCTTATCGCTTTGACAAGACGCGAGGGTGCAGAAACTTGAAACGAAGAAGATAATGTTGAAGTAATTCATGTTTTAAAGGTAGGTAAATTAAGAATTGAAGGGAATTAAAAATTAGCTTCGCTTTCGCAGAACGGGCGTGATTTAGGAAATTGAACTTGAGCGCTTGTGGTGTCGAAAGCGTGTAAATTCGCAGAGGATTTCCATGTAATGAGAATGAAAAATAGATTTCAATCAAACTTTTTCCCATCAACGTTGCATTGTTAATAAAAACTTCTATCTTTGTCCTCCGATTTTTCGGGTATAAAAAACAATAAATAAGCTATTATGTACGCAATTGTAGAGATAGCAGGGCAGCAATTTAAGGTGCAAAAAGACCAAAAGATCTTTGTTCACCGATTGGATGCAGAAGAAGGAAAGAAAATTGATTTCGATCGAGTTCTTCTTGTAGACAACGGAGGAAAAGTAACACTTGGCGCCCCGGCTATAGAAGGTGCAAAGATTACCGCAACGGTAGGACCGCACGTTAAAGGTGACAAAGTAATCGTTTTCAAAAAGAAACGAAGAAAAGGTTACAGAAAAAGAAACGGTCATCGTCAGCAGTTTACTGCCATTACGATTAACGATATTAAAGCATAAATTGAACACCCTACGCCCCGATACTGTCGGGGATCAGGACTAAAATTTAAAACAATGGCACATAAAAAAGGAGTTGGTAGTTCGAAGAACGGTCGTGAATCAGAAAGCAAGCGTTTGGGAGTTAAAATTTTTGGAGGTCAAGCTGCAATCGCAGGTAATATCTTGGTACGTCAAAGAGGAACAACTCACCATCCAGGTAACAACGTTGGAATTGGAAAAGACCATACCTTGTTCGCTTTGACTGATGGATTAGTAGAATTTCGCAAAAAGAAAAATAATCGTTCGTTTGTATCGGTGGTTCCATTTGAAACTACAGAGGCTTAATTGAACGCTCACCTTATTGGTAAAATCCCGTCAGTCAGCCGACTGATGGGATTTTTTGTTTTCACTTTATGAATATTTGAAACACATTTCATTAAATTCGCATCGCAATAAATTAGACGACCATGCTCGAAATACAACGCATTCGCACAGATAAAGAAGGAATTATTGAAGGATTGAAAAAACGTAACTTCGATGCTGCTCCTATTTTGGAAACTATTCTTGGTCTCGACCAACAGTGGAGAACATCCAAATCGGAGCTGGAGAACATTTCTGCGGAGATGAATCAAATTTCGAAGGAAGTTGGCGAGCTTTTTAAAGCAGGGAAACAAGCCGAAGCGAATGCTACAAAAGAAAAAACAGGCGATCTGAAAGCTGCCGAGGCAGACTTGAAAGTGCGCGTTGATGAGATTGACGCCGAGATTCAAACCTTGATGTATCAATTGCCGAATGTTCCGAACGAATTGGTGAAAGCCGGGAAAAGTGAAGCCGACAACGAAATCGTGTTCGAACATGGATCAGAGCCTGTTTTTGGATTTGACGCGAAGCCGCACTGGGAGTTGACGACAGAATACAACTTGATCGATTTTGAATTAGGCGTGAAAATTGCCGGAGCTGGATTTCCCGTTTACCGCGGAAAAGGAGCGAAATTGCAACGTGCATTAATCAACTTCTTTTTGGCAGAAGCCGAAGCGGCTGGTTACGAAGAAGTGATTCCACCACACTTAGTGAATGAGGCATCGGCGATTGCTACTGGACAACTTCCAGACAAAGAAGGTCAGATGTACCACGATTCGCGCGACGATTTGTACTTGATTCCAACGGCTGAAGTGCCAATTACAAACATGTACCGCGATGTGTTGTTACCGAATGAAGATTTTTCGATCAAACTGTGTGGATACACTCCGTGTTTCCGTCGTGAGGCTGGATCGTATGGTTCTGACGTGCGCGGATTGAACCGTTTGCACCAATTCGACAAAGTAGAAATTGTACGCTTCGAACATCCGGACAATACCGCGAAAGCGTTGGGTGAAATGGTAGACCATGTGAAAGGATTGTTGGAGAAATTAGGTCTTCAGTACCGAATTTTGCGCCTTTGTGGTGGCGATTGTGGGTTTACGTCTGCGATGACCTACGATTTTGAAGTATACTCTGCTGCGCAAGGTAAATGGCTCGAAGTGAGTTCCGTATCGCGCTTTGACACGTTCCAGGCGAACCGTTTAAAATTGCGTTTTAAGAATGATGACAAGAAAACGCAATTGTGTCACACATTGAATGGATCTGCTTTGGCCTTGCCACGAATCATGGCGGCATTGTTGGAGAATTTTCAAACGGAGGATGGGATTGAGATTCCAGAAGTGTTGCATGCTTATACGGGATTTGAAAAGATTTAATTGATTTTGATAGGATAGTTGAACGCTCTTTCAGTTTTGGAAGGGCGTTTTTTTAGGGGTGGGCTTGAAGTGTGCGGGCGAAATAGTGAGATAGAGAGCGCCCCACTGGCAAAGCTAACTGCGCAGCTAAAAAATTCCCAATTATCGCTAAAAAACTGAATTCCGCTCGAACTTTGTTATTTTTACTAAAAAGCAAATTTATGAAACGGTCACTTGTGGCAATTATCGCGTTTGGCGCATTCTTTTTGACTTCCTGCATGGACATCGAAACCTCGAAACAACTGGATCGAATTTCGGAAATGAATACAACGATTGACAGCATAGAAGTGGTTTTTAAGGAGCATCGATTGGACACGCTCGCAAAGCTTTCCTTGAGTGCCTATAGCGTTGAAAACAGAATTAAGAACAACTATTATTCGGACACGATTAGCATAGAATTCAGCCGAAAAATGGATGCGTTTAAGGTGATGCGCCGCAATTTTGCCCCGCTTGGAAAGTCGATGGGAATTATTCCAAAGAGCATTGAAGAAGCGCGTTCGAAGTTGAAAGAACTGCAAGCTGATATAGAAAATGGAAATGGAAAACGTGAGAAATATGAAGAATTTGTGGCATTTGAAGACGCGAAAGTAGGACAGTTGAGGACGCTTTTGAAAGAATATGTGGATACGAAAAATGCTTCGGTTAAAACATACGAGGAACTTTACAATGAGCTGAATGACTTTTCAATGAGCCTTCTCAAAAAATAAGGTGTAATTTTTGCGGATGAAATTGATAATGAAAAAATATATCCTCTTCTTTTTGGCCCTGAATTGTTGCCTGATTTCATTTGCTCAAGATGGCAGTGATCAACAATTGGCGCAGCATTATTTTAGCAATGGAGAGTACGACAAAGCACTGATCTATTACGAAAAACTGTATGATGCAGATCCATCAAAAATCAATTTTTCACGCTTCGTAGAATGTTTGACTGAAACGGGTGATGTTAAAAAAGCCGAGAAGACATTCAAAAAACAAATCGGGCGCGAACGAAACAACCAAGAGTACAAAATTCTGTTTGCGAAGTTCTACGAAAACCAAGGAAACATTAGTGAAGCGAACTCAATTTACCGCGAATTGATCGACAATCTCGAAGCGAATTCTACGGACGTAGTGAGTTTGTATACCGCCTTTAAAGGTCAAAGCAAACCCGACCTTGCCTTCGAAACTTTGGGAAAAGGCCGAAAATTGCTCAAGAAATCGTATCCACTCAACTATTACTTCGCCGATTATTACGGTTCGATCAATCAGCCCGAAAAAATGATTAACGAGTACTTGGATTTGTTGGATTACCACAGCTCGTACTCCGCCGATATTCAACTCGTGATGACACAACAAATCGATTTTACGGAAGAAGACTCGAAGGAATACGGAATTTTGAAGCAAGCATTGCTTGAACGCAGTCAGAAAGATCCGAGCAACACGACGTATGCTGAAATGTTGACCTGGCTGTTTATTCAGCGACAAAACTTCGCGGCGGCGCTGGTGCACGTGAAAGCACTCGATAAGCGCATGGACGCACGTGGACAATACGTGTACAACCTTGGAAACATTTGTGTGGAGAACAAAGACTTCGCGACCGCCAAAAAATGCTTTCAGTATTTGGTAGATGGCGACGATGAACTCTACGCTTCGCGCGGACAAAATGCTCTGTTGAACGTCCGGTTTTTACAGGTCACAACGCAGCGTGATTTCACAACTGCCGATTTGAATGAAACCATTCAAGCATACAAAGACGCGCTCAAACGTGTTGGAAATATATCTAGCGCCCTCCCACTTATTTTGGAGTTGACGCACATTCAAGCGTTTTACGCCAACAAGGCACCCGAAGCAATTACGCTATTAACGGACGCACTCACAATTCCAGGCATTTCAATGATGCAAAAATCCGAAGTGAAAATGCAACTCGCTGATGTGCACGTGCTCGACGGTGATATTTGGGAAGCAGCCCTCTTGTACAGTCAGATCGATAACGATTTCAAATTTGAAAGCATCGGACACGAAGCAAAGTTCAAAAACGCACGCATTTTCTATTACGATGGTGAGTTTGATTACGCACAATCGCAGTTGGACGTTTTGAAACAAGCCACCACAAAATTGATTGCCAACGACGCGCTGAATCTATCATTGATGATTACCGACAACTATGGATTGGACAGCAACTACATCGCGATGAATTGGTTTGCGCAGGCCGATCTGTTGATTGAACAACATCAATACGACCGCGCATTCTTGTATTTCGACAGCATCGTGAAAGAATATCCCGCGCACAGTTTGGGAGATGAAATTTTGATGAAAAAATCCCGTGCTTATCAGTTGCGAGGCGAATGGAATAAGGCTGTGACAACTTTGGAAGAGCTGTTGAAATTTTATCCAAAAGATATTTTGGCAGATGATGCACTGTTTCAACTCGGACAGATCTACGAGAACAATCTCCTCGATCCCGAAAAAGCAAAAGACTTCTACCGACGCATTTTGTTCGATTACAAAGGAAGTTTGTACACCTCCGAAGCACGAAAACGCTTTCTAGCATTGCGGGGAGAAGGAAGTTCATTGGATTGAGGGCGGAGCGTTAGATACGGCTGAGCCTTTAGATTATTAGATCGCTTCGCTTTTAGACCGCTGGGCTTATAGACTGACGTTCGGAGTAGGTTTTGGGATTGATTTCTAAGAAGATTGAACAAATTGGAAAGCTAAGTGATCTGAGAATCGGGTGATCCAAAAGGAAAGCGATCGAATTTAACATTTCTTCGCGTGGCTGCTGTAAGTTTGATCGATTGAAATCGAACTAATCTAAAAATCAGCAATTATGAAAATTCTTAGTGTTCTTCTTATCAGTTTTTCATTGATGTCCTGCGCGCAATCCGACGCGAGTGCTTCTCATAGTCATTCTTCGAAATCTCCAGGAATGAATCAGCCATTGGATTCGCTGCAAACAGCGTATTTCGCGAGTGGTTGTTTTTGGTGCGTCGAAGCCGTTTTTGAATCGGTGAATGGCGTCCAAGAAGTAGTTTCGGGCTACTCGGGTGGAGCATCAAAAAATCCGAGCTACGAAGAAATTTGCACGGGGAAAAGCGGACATGCCGAGTCGGTAAAAGTGTATTACGATTCGAGTATCGTTTCCTATGAAACACTCGTAGAAGTATTTTTCAACTCACACGATCCATCCACGCTAAATCGTCAAGGACCAGATGCTGGGACTCAATACCGATCCGCGATTTTTTACGAAACGGATGCGGAGCGTGAAATTGTAAATGCAGCGATCAACAAGTTGAAAGCATCTGGAACGAAAGTCACCACCATCGTTTCTCCTCTTGATGTTTTTTGGGATGCCGAGGATTACCACCAGAATTACGAGGAATTGCACCCGAATCAACCCTATGTGAGGTCAGTTTCTATTCCGAGGTTGAATGCGTTTAAGGCAAAGATGCCTGAGGTTTTGAAGTAGATTGGAGTTTTGGATTATTGAAGCTCTGGATTATTGGATTGTTGGACCTTTGGATTGGCTCCGCTTCTGCCTACGGCGTTGTTGGATTTAGTTTTCGTGATTCGAATGAACTAAATCCAAGCGCAGAGCGCTCCAAAAATCCAGCTCTCCAAGTATCCTATCTCAGCTTTCCAAAAAGTTGTTTCTTCAACCCACCATCTGAGCTCGAAGCTGAGCCCATCCACTCCTCCTTCAAAATACTCAAAACAATACTGTCTCTTCTGCCGTTTGGACTAGCACAATTACTTCTTAGAACACCTTCAACAGTACAACCAATACTCTTCATAGCAGCTATGCTTCGAGCGTTGTTGTTGTCGGCGCGGAATTCTACTCGGTCGAGTTCCAGTGTCTCAAAAGCGAATTGAAGCATCAGAAATTTGCAGTGTTTGTTCAGTCCTGTTCCTTGTGATGCATGACCATACCAAGTATATCCAAGTTGAACAGTGTTGTGTTTAGCTTGATAATCGCAGAAACGTGTGCTTCCAACGTAGGCTTGGATTTTCTTGTCGAAGACAATGAACGGGTAGGACGATTGTTTTTCTCTATCAAAAAGTGCCAAATCAATGTACCTTCTCATATTTTCGATTCCGTTTGCAGGCATAAGTGAATACTCCCATAAAGTTGGTTCGTTGATCGCAAATTCTTTGAGGTGTTCGAAATCTTCTGCTTGAAGTGGACGAAGGAGAACACGGTCATTTTCAAGAATGATGGGCTGTGAGAAATTGAGTGGAGTCATGTTTGTTGCGTTTACATTACTTTCTTCGGATCATTAAAATTGTTGTGACAAATGTAGAATTAAGAAGGCAGAATTAGCTTCACTGTGTCTGTCAAAAGTAGTGCTTTTTCTTCTCGGCATGAATTATTCAATTCGATCTTACCTCGGTGGGCTCAATTCAAATCGGACGATCCGAATATCTATCCTACTTCCTCCTATTCGCTAACAAAGGTGGCGGTTCTCCATTGAAGGGATTCCATCTACCAATGCTTTTCGCCTCCAATCCCACTGCTTTCATGATGGCGCGATCTCCATACTGCGAACGAATCTTGTCCATCGCTTTATACAAACTCAAAATGTTGGGGTCATCAAACAAGGTGATTTGGTGTGCTCCTTCCACAATATGACTGTACCGAACGCCGATCAAACGTACAAGTACACGACGGTTGTACAAGCGTTCATACAATTCCAAAACGATAGGAATGATAATGTGATCGGCAGCACTGTACGGTATTTTTTTCTGAAGCGTATAGGTTTGAAAATCAGAGTAGCGAATTTTCACTGTGATGCAAGACGTTAATTTATTCGCTCGACGCAATTGAAATACCAAGTTTTCTGCCATGGCGACCATGATTCCTTTCAGTTTATCAACATCAATCGTGTCACGATCAAAGGTGCGTTCGGTGGAGATGGACTTACGCTCGTGGTACTGAACAACAGGTGTGTTATCAATGCCATTCGCTTTTTTCCAAATTACCGTTCCGTTTTTTCCAAATACACGCTCCATCACATCGATCGGCATTTCTTGGACCGATTGAATTCGTTTCACACCTAAATCGCAGAGCATTCGGTAGGTCCTGTCCCCCACCATCGGGATTTTCTTCACCGAAAGCGGAGCCAAAAAAGGCTTTTCTGTCCCATTCTCAATCATAATCTGATTGTTGGGTTTCGCCTCACCCGTTGCAATTTTAGAGACCGTTTTGTTGATCGAAAGTCCAAAAGAAATTGGTAATCCACTTTCTCTAATGATGCGATCACGGAGTTCTTGCGCAAATTGGTGACAGCCATAAAATCGATCCATGCCCGTCAAATCGATGTAGAATTCGTCCACCGATGTTTTTTCATACAGCGGAACACTTTCCTTGATGATGTCCGTCACTGTTTTCGAAAATTTCGTGTACACGCCTGTATTTCCGCGCAGGACAACCGCTTCGGGGCACAACTGTCGTGCCATGCGCATCGGCATCGCTGAGTGAACGCCAAATTTTCGGGCTTCATAACTGCAGGCTGCCACCACTCCGCGGTCGGACGTTCCTCCAATGAGTACGGGACGATTGTTCAAACGACTATCGATGAGTCGCTCGCAGGAGACAAAAAATGTATCTAAATCCATGTGTACTATTGATCGCATGTGGGTTGGATTTTTGGATGGGTTGGATTTGTTGGATTGATGGATTTGTTGGATCCTTGGATATAGTCCTACTTCGAAGTGAGATTAAATCCAAGCGCTACGCGCTCCAATAATCCAGAAATCCAAAGGTACAGCCGTTTCCAAATCCTTTAACTCGCTTTCCTCGAAGCATTCGATCTACCCCATGAGCTCGTCCTTCGGTTGTTGGTGACAATCCCACTTGAAACTTCTTCCACCACTTCCGAATAGCGGGGATCTTCGATAATACTCATCTTTTCCATCGAAATGGTTTGAATGTTTGTACAGTCGTATTCCATCAATACGGTTCCGTAAACCTTGTATACTCCTTTGCCCCGAAATGGAAAGCGTAGCGCAATTTGTGGAAAATGAACCGTGTCGAGCCACTCCCCTTCTTCGTCCAAAAATGTCCCGAAAAACATGCTGTCTCCCTTCGAAGTACTGGTTCGTTTGGCGTGAATCAAATAGCCTTTGACCCATACATTTTGATTCTCGAATCGGTATAAATCTTTGGCCAAAATGAACGGAGTTCTTCGATTCAGCTCAGACACCGACTCAGATCGAACGATGGTAAACGGACTGAAAATAGGAAACTCGAGCAATTCCATTTGATCAAAAATCGCTTCTTCTTTTGAGTGAGAAAGCGCTGGAATTTCGTACTCTTTTGGTGCAAGTCGGAATAAATCTTCGTGCGCAGGCGTGTGACTTGATTTATTGACTTTGAGGTGTGCTTCCCACAGCAAGGTCCGTTTGTCTTTCCCGGTAAATCGGAAAGCATCCATGCGCATAAGTAAAATCAGCTGTTCGATGCCGATGGGAATCCGTTCCAGGAAATCATTCAAGTCACGGTAAGGACCATGCTGAACGCGTTCCACGGTAATCTTCTTTCCCATTCGGCTATCAAACGATTTGATGAGATGAAACCCGAGGTAAATCTTATTTCCCGAGATCATCGTCATCCACTGACTATTGTTCACACACGGCGAAAGAATGATTCCTCCACATTTTCGTGCTTCCTGTACATAAAGTTCGGTGCTGTAAAATCCACCGTAGTTATTGATCGTTGCCACCATGAATTCGAGCGGAAAATAGGCTTTGAGGAACAAACACTGGTAACTTTCGACCGCATACGAAGCCGAGTGACCTTTCGCGAAGGCATACCCAGCGAAGCTTTCCGTTTGTCTCCAGACTTCCTCCGTCAATTCGGGCGAATGTCCTTTCACCTCCAAGCAGTTCTTAAAAAACTTCTCTTTCACCGCCTGGAATTCTTCGCGTGAACGAAACTTTCCTGACATTCCACGGCGCATTTTATCCGCTTCACCCAAGGTTAACCCCGCAAAATGGTGCGCCACTTTGATCACGTCTTCCTGATACACCATCACCCCAAACGTTTCCGGCATGAGTGCCAATAACACAGGATTCGCCTGCTCCCTGCGTTCTGGATTTCGAAAACGCATGATGTATTCGCTCATCATCCCCGATTTTGCAACACCAGGTCGAATCACCGAACTCGCAGCCACCAATCCGAGGTAATCATCGACCTGTAGTTTGCGCAACAACATCCGCATGGCGGGCGATTCCACGTAAAAGCAACCAATGGCATTCGCCTCACGCAACATCTTTTTGATCCGTTCATCGCTCTTAAAGTTCCGCATGTTGTGGATGTCGATCTCCCCCTGGTTCGGACGGTTGTAGGCAATGATTTCGATGGTGTCTTTGATTTTCCCCAATCCACGTTGACTTAGAATATCGAATTTGTAGAGTCCAACATCTTCCGCTACGTGCATATCGAAATGAAGCGTTGGATAGCCCTTCGGTGGGAGAAATGTGGCTGTGAAATGATGAATTGGTTTTTCGGAGACGACAATTCCACTGGCGTGCACGCTCAAATGACTTGGAAATCCATGAATGTAGTGCGCGTATTTGACAACCAACTCTGTGAGTTGCGTTCGTTGTGACGAATGAAGTTTATTACGTGTGAGTAAATCAATTTCGTCCTTGGGCAAGCCAAACACCTTTCCGAGTTCGCGCAAAACGGCTCGTTGTTGAAAGGTATTGTAAGTCGCGACGAGTGCTACGTGTTTGAATCGGGTGAATATGTAGCGTGTGACGTCATCTCTGTCCTTCCACGAAAAATCGATATCGAAATCCGGTGGATTCGTGCGGTAGAGGTTAATAAATCGCTCGAAATAGAGATCGAGTTCGATGGGATCAACGTCTGTTATTCGAAGAATGTACGCCACAATACTGTTTGCGCCACTTCCCCGTCCGACGTAGAAATAGCCTTTGGACCGCGCATACGTTACGATGTCCCAATTCATCAAAAAGTAAGAAACGAAGCCCATTTTTTGAATCGTATCCAATTCACGGCTGATGCGTTCAAAAATCACTTCAGAGGTAATGGGATAACGGTAACTCAAACCTTTTCTACACAGCTCGATGAGTAATTCCATGTCTTCCTCCTCCGAATCCGTGTACGATTTTTGGTTTTGTCCTTCCTTCGTTTCGGAAAGATCGAACTCGATGCTGCTTTCTTCTAGGATTTTTTGTGTGTTTCGGGCTATCTCCGGATAGCCTTCGAAGAGTTGAAGCAAACGTTCAACGGGTAACATTTGGTCACTCGAAAGTGCTTGTTCAGAAGGTGGCAATTTACTCAACAAGGTATTTAGTTCGATAGCGCGTAGCAGTCGGTGTGCATTAAAATCTTTCTTGGTTCGAAACGTGGCAGGTTGGAGAATGACCATTTTATCGGTCGTACATTTTTGCAATCGGATAGTGGGAATATTTTCCGGTCGGACACCAATGAATTCGTGTGCCTTCAGCGTTCTCGTTTTCCCCTTTACGAAAGGGTAGATTGTCCAAACGTTTTCCAATTCAGGGGCATCAGTAGGGAATTTCTCCTCTTCATGTAACACGGCACTTACGTAATCGTTGATGCGATGGAAACCATCATTGTTTTTTGCAATGAGGATGAATTGTTGTTGAACACCATTTCGGACATCGACACCCAGCACCGGTTTTATCCCACACTTTCGTGCTTCACGAATAAATTGTATGCACGCAGAAGTGCAATTAATGTCTGTTAGCGCAAGGTAAGTGATTCCATTTTGTTGTGCTAATTCTACAAGCGTTTGAGCGTCAAAAACCCCATAACGCAAACTATAATAGGTGTGCGAGTTCAAATACATACTGTTCAATCTGATGTTGTGAGGTCGAGCAACAAATGTATTAATTTTTAATCAATAAATGATGAATTTTTAATCATTTATTTCTGTTAAATTTATCAATATCCCATTAAGTTATCCTGAATCGATTGTTAACTAGTTGATTATATGACTTAAAAAGTCGTTAAAACTGAATGTGGCGCCTCATCTGTCTACTTGCTTTAGTTGGCTCGAGAAAGCCAAGCTACCGCACCCGATAGCTCCTATGTTTGCAAAGTTATATTTTGAAGTGTTAAAAAGTAGCTTT
>CALFOS010000017.1 GCA_937919725.1 uncultured Fluviicola sp.
GGTAAACACCATAAAGTAGGGGATCAAATCAAGGGAGACGACATGGACCTAGGTCACGAATACCGCCATGCAATTGCCGAAGGTAACGTAAAAAATAACATCATTACCCTGCACGACGGTTCGAAAGCGAACATCGCAAAACAGGACAACAAAGAAATGGTGCTCGTCATCAAAACAAATGGCGGCAAGTATAAAATTGGAGATCGAATTGAAGATCATAACCTCGCGGCTAAGTTGTACAACGATGTTGTAAACGCAGGAGCAAAAGGAAACGTGATTTACGGGGCCAACTTGGAACAAAACGAATACGGTCCACAACAATACGGACAATTCTTCTTCTTCATTACAGGTTTCCACGGTTTCCACGTATTCTCAGGAGTGATGATCAACATCATTATTTGTATTGGAGTTATGAGAGGCGTGTATCACAAACGTGGGCATTACGAAATGGTTGAAAAAACTGGATTGTACTGGCACTTTGTCGATCTTGTTTGGGTATTCGTATTTACCTTCTTCTACCTTGTTTAATAGAAAATTGACTGTATTATGTTAAGAGACGATATTGTAGAATATTCATTGGAAGCTCACCACAGCGAGGAGCACGGCAAGAAAATTCGAAAAACGATTTGGAAAGTAACGGCCATTCTAACGTTCATTACATTTATTGAGGTATTGGTTGGGATTGTATGGACAAAAACAGCACTAGGGGATACTTCTTGGGCTTGGTTTGGAATTAAAGTGGGATACATCGTGCTTACCTTGGTGAAAGCAGCATACATCGTATTGGTCTTCATGCACCTTGGTGACGAACGTAAAGCAATGAAATATGTGATACTTATTCCTTACTTTATTTTTATTGCTTATTTGATTTTCATTGCTCTGTACGAAGGTACTGCCCTAGGGAACATCCTTGGCTCAAACTGAGCTTAACGCTATACTAAATGGCACGTAAAGATTCTGCCGGACGAATGAAAGCAGTACTTGCACTATCGCTTTTATTTGGGCCAGCTCTTTTTTTGATCGTAATCGGAATCGTAGGGGCGCGTAGTTGCGAACATAAGTTTAAAGTTCCTGACGATTACGGACAAGTCATTGATTATTCCTTCACAGACGCACGCGGAAAGAAATTCACTTCCAAGGATTTTAAAAATAACGTCGTCCTCATCAATATCCTTCAGCCCAAATGCCCAGACAGCTGCGGTATTTCTTTCTGGCACATCGATCAACACATCTTTCAAAATGTGCGCAAGAGCAAGAAAAAGCTCGGATCCGTTCGGATAATTTCGTTCGTAACCGATGGCAAAGGAAATCCTGTGACGGACGTGAAACAAGTGTCAGACATGCTCAAAGACCGCGTGGAAGAATACGACCCCGATATTTGGTACGTCGCATCAGGCGATTCGAAAGCGATATACGACATTCAGCACAACAACGAAACCTTGCTCCAAAAGGGAGAAGACAAATTTGGTGGCGAAGGCTACCAAGAACTACTTTTGTTGCTCGATCGGGATAATCACTTGCGCATGGTGCTCCCTGGAACATCCGAAGGAATGATACGCCGAATGAAGGAGCATGTGGCTTTGTTGCTCAAGGTATACGACAAAGCGAAAAAAGCAAAACGTCAAGGAAAATGAAGTGCTTCGATAAATTTTGGTTCATTGCATTGCTTGGATTACTCGTTGTTTCGTGCAGCGAAGACCAAAAGGTGCGTGTGCTTCCAATCATGGGTCATCACGATATCCACTACAAAACAGTAGACGGAAAAGAAGTTGTAGATAGCGTTTATGCTACTATTCCAGCGTTTTCATACCTGAATCAAGACTCCGTGTTGGTGACATCCGAATCGATGAAAGGAAAAATTTGGGTCGCCGATTTTTTCTTTACCAATTGTCCAACCATCTGCCCAACGATGACCACGCAGTTGAAACGCTTGCAAGCAATGACGAAAGATTTGGAATCTGAAATCCAGTTCATCTCCTTCAGCATAGACCCAAGGAACGATCAACCGTATCAACTAAGACGTTTCATTAAACATCACACGATTACGGCCAAAAACTGGCAATTTCTAACGGGTGACGAAGCGGAAACGCACGAATTAGGCGTGAATAATTTCCTTGTTCATGCAGCCTCAGACGAAGAATCCCCTGGTGGTTTTGCCCATTCGGATGCATTTACCTTAGTCGATAAGGAAGGAATTGTGCGCGGTGTGTACATCGGAACGGATACCCAGCAAGTGAATCAATTGGAAAAAGACTTACGTAAATTATTGAAATATGAATATGGAATTGATGGAACCAACTAAAATCGCGAAAGCAAAAAAATTGATTTATACGGTGTCAATCGTGATTCCTATCGCGGTCGCTGCCTTGTTTTCTATACGGATTGATGGGTGGGTGGACCTTTCCTTTTTGCCCCCAATTTATGCAACATTGAACGGATCAACAGCCGTTCTATTGGTATTTGCCCTGATTGCGATCAAACAGAACAACATGCGGCTGCACCGACTTTTAATGACCACATGCCTTGGTATTTCCTTGCTCTTTCTCCTTTGCTATGTGGCGTACCACATCACTTCTAATACTACAGGGTATAAAGGAAGTTTCGGAATGATCTATTACCCCTTGCTGATCACGCACATTGTATTCAGCGTAATTGTAATCCCACTTGTACTACTTTCATACTTGTGGGCGTGGACGGGCGACTTCAAACGCCACAAAAAATGGACGCGCTTCTCGTTCCCAATTTGGCTCTTCGTTGCCGTGAGTGGTGTAGTCGTCTACCTGATGATCGCACCATATTACGAAGTAGCAGGCTAAGTTTTACTGGACATTTTCTTGTCAGTTCGTACCAGAATTTCGAATTGTTTGGCTTGGATTTCGAACAAACATTTCAATTATTCTTCCATCAATAAGTGCGTTTTTTGATTGAGCGCACTTCTAATTCGGTTCTTTTTTCGATCAAACAGTTGTTTTCGACGCGTTTTCGATCTTCCCTTCTTACCGATTTTGACGCATAATGATGATAGGAGATTGAAGCGCAGCGATGCACAACAAAATTAAATTCATCTCACGTCGAATTAGTGTGTTTTTTGATACAGTTGATCAATTACTTCCCAGACATTTTCCGCTGATCGATCCCACGAAAACTGTGTACTCCGTTCAAGTCCTCTTTGAGCTAATTGCTTGCGAAGAGATTCGTCTGAGCATAACTTCTGGAGTTGTTGGGCAATATTGTCCACGTCCATCGGATCGCAGTAAAGAGCAGCATCCCCAGCCACTTCGGGAAGAGAAGTCAGATTGCCAGATAAAATGGGTGTTCCACAGCGCATCGATTCTACCAAGGGAATTCCAAATCCTTCAAAATAGGGAACGAAGGTAAAAATACTTGCCGATCCCATGACGCGTGCGAGTTCTTCCAAGCTAAGATGTCCAGTGAAATGAATGTGTTTTTTTGTAGCGTCGTCCATCTGTAAGTCATTGTCCGCACGTTTCCACAATGCTTCGCCCACAATCACGAGTTCGTATGGAAAGCTTGTGTCAGCATGGACCAGTTTCGAATACGCTTCGATCAATCGTTTCACATTTTTCCTCGGATGCAAGGCGCCAACGAACAACAAATACTTTTTTCCATCCGCATAGGTCGAGCGCACGAGTTTTTGCTCATCTTCATCAAGTGGTCGAAATGCATCCGAAGCACCATTCCAGGAAACGGTAATTTTGGCCGGATCGATCCCATAAGTTGTGCAAATATCTTGTTTTGAATACTCGGAAACGGTAATAATGTGTGCAGCTTTTTTTGCGAAGCGAGGAAAATATTTTTTTAAATAATTGCGGGCACAAACAGGAATGTCTTCCGGATGATGCTCGAAGTTGAGATCGTGAATCACGGCAATTTGTGGCACACCCGACTTCAAAGATAAATATCCGTCAGGTGAGAAAAAGAGGTCAGCTTTGTGCTTTTTGAGCGCTCTTTTCACGGAATAATTGAACCAAACGCGAAATAAAATAGGATGCCTTGCCGGAGGGTTTAGCACGATAGGTGTAACGTTCGACCCAAAAACAAAGCGTTGATCGAATGGGCGATCGAAGAAAAAAATGAATTCATGTTCTGGATGATTTTCCACCATACGTTTCACGATTTCGAACGTGTACCACCCGAAACCTTCCATTTTGTCAGGAAGTAAAAAACGTGTATTAATCGCGATGCGCATCCGATAAAGGTAAGTAAAAACACTGCTTTTGTTCCAATTGTTTCGTTACAACTAAAACCATTTCTTCCTGCGGATGACGAGTAAGGTGATCAACGTGATGAGCACCATCGCGCCAAGCAAAATGAAATAACCGTTTTGGGATTCCAACTCGGGAATGTTCTTGAAATTCATTCCGTAAATTCCAGCAATGAACGTAAGAGGAATAAAAATCACCGAAAAAATCGTGAGCGTTTTCATGACTTCGTTCAAGCGATGACCCTGGATACTAAAAATGAGGTTGAGCTTACTTTCCAACTCTTGTAAATCGAAATCGATGTCTGAAATCAAATTGTTGATTTGCTCCTTCAACTCACTAAAATAGTTGGTCCGCTTGTCCTTAACGTGAACTTTTTCGAGTTTCACAATCGTGTCGCGTAAACTCATCGATGCTTTTTTGAACTGAAAGAGTTGCGATTTGAGACCTTCTACGTGTTCCGTAAATTCTGGTGTAGGTTTCACGTGCGACGCACTCATCTTGTCAATTGTATCGCCGGAGTATGTTTGATACGCCAACTGATAGTTGTCGATTATGGACTCGAGAATGAGAAAGAGCAAATAATCCGCTCCTTTCTTTCTTACAATTCCTGTACCGGTGAAAATTCGTTCACGAATCCAGCCGAAGTGGTCGCCTGGTTTTTCTTGAATGCTCCATACAAAGTTTTTGGAAGCGATAAAGAGCATCATTTCATCATCGAATTCCGGTTTTTCTGTCTTCAGAACGCGCACGGATACAAAGAGAACCTCAGACAATTCAATCACTTTGGCTGAGTGGTCGGCATCGTTTAGCAATTTGAGGAGAAAATCGTCCAATCCATTTTGGCGCACAACCTCCTTGAACGAATCCCGAAACTGAAGGCCGTAGGTGTTCAGCCAAGTCACGGTACTTGCATCATTCAAGAGTTGTATATCCGTTGTTGCCGAAAAAAGGTGCTTCTCAGCTCGCTCTGGCGAGTAGGAAATTTGAGTTGTTTGCGCTAAAAATTGTTGGCTCATTCGACTTAAAATTGATGTTTACGAGTTACGCACTTAACCGGCATGTTAAGGTAAAAATAATTGTTGAGACTCATCTAAATCTACGAAGATGAATTAAGCCAATGAACCGAACATCACCGCATTTGTTTTCTTTTCGATCCCAATCGTGGTTTCAGGTCCGTGCCCGCTATACACCACTGTTTCCTCCGGGAGTTTGAACATCGTATCGAGTAAAGTGCGTTTGAGCGTCGCCGAATCGCCTCCTGGCAAATCCGTTCTTCCGTGACTTCCGCGCATAATCACATCGCCGTTGATCACGTACGCTTCTTCTTTGTTGTAAAATACAACGTGTCCCACACAGTGCCCCGGCGTAAACAAAACATCGAATTTTATCTCACCAAACACCAGTTGCTCAGTTCCTTTCATCAATTTATTCGGATGTGCCGGATGAACGTATTGCTGAATGCCGTACATGCGAGCTGCCCGCTCCGAACCATCGAACGTAAACAAATCATCTTCTTGGAGATACACGTCCAATGCATATTTCCGATTCACGAAATCAAGGCCAGCGATGTGATCAATGTGACCGTGCGTGAGCAACACAGCAACAGGCGTCAATTTATTCGACTCAATAAAATCGACTAACTCTGCTTCTTCCAAGCGATCAAAACAACCAGGATCGATGATCACGCATGAAGTTCCATCGTGCACCACGTACGTGTTTTCCTGAAAAGGATTAAACGTCATTTTTTTTACAACAGTTGCCATGATCTTCAAGTTTCAACAAAAATAGGGATTCCATTTCGGATTGAAATTGATCCAATTGGATTCTAAATTGTACATGATAAATAGCTGAAGGGTTAACAATTTTTGAGAAAAAAAGTAAAAGATCGTTTTAGGCATCATTATTGAAGACAAGGATTTAAGTATATTTGACAAAAAGCTAAAGCATGAAATACGCATTAATTCTATTTGTAGGTCTTTTACTCGTTAGTTGTGGTACAAAAGTTCCGTTTACAGAAGCGGTTCGCGATGAATTTGGATTGGACAACGAAGCAGCTTTGGTTAAGGTTCAATTTTTTACTTCGGCAACCATTATTTTCGAGCGCAACAAAGAATCAGGTAATCAAGGAACAACTTCGGGTGGAGTTTTGGTCCAAAACTCAAACAAAGAACAAGATCGAATCATTATAGCGATCGGTACAAAATGTGTATTCGAAAGTTTGAGCGACGAAGGTGTTGTTGTGCGTTTTGAGCCAGGTGTTGGAAACACAATTTCTTTCGGAATGCGCCCAGGTCAATCCTCAGGAAAATATTATTTATTGGCTGACTGGACTCAAAAAGAAGGAGGGAAGCTAGTATATGGCAACAATGACTATTTCGCGACAACATCAAGTGGGACGGCTTATTTGCAAGTAGTTCGCAAGAAACTTCAAAAAACAAAACGTAAGGATCGCGTAGTGAAAGGAATGAAAGTTTAATTCATTTCGCACGCATACACATACTAGAGTCGCTCAATCTAAAGTTTTTAGAAGAGCGGCTTTTTTTTGTCAAAAAAACGAATCCTACTGTTAACTTTATTCAATGGACATAATTAATCGCGAAATAAGCTGGCTTTCGTTTAACGAAAGGGTGTTGCAAGAAGCTTCGGACGATACTGTTCCGATCATCGAGCGCATGCATTTTTTGGGAATTTATTCCAACAACATGGACGAGTTCTTCCGTGTTCGTGTGGCCTACATTCGCCGAATGATCTCATTTCACAAGAAAGAAGTGCAAGGCTTTGCAGGAACACCTGCCGAATTGTTGGATGAAATAAGAAACGTTGTGATGAAGCAACAACTAAATTTTCAAATCGCGCATACCAAAATCCTCAAGGAGTTGGAGGCGGAGAACATTTTTCACGTTACACACAAAGATTTGTCGATTGAACAAGTGCGTGAGCTGGAGAATTACTTTAATCAAGACCTTAAGCACGCCATTGTACCCATCATTCTCACCAAAAAGAATCCATTTCCGCACCTCAAAGATTCGGGGATTTATCTTGCCGTGGAGATGTACATGGAAGGAAAAATGAAGCGCAGAATGGCGATGATTCAAATCCCGGAGGAATTCCCGCGCTTCTATCAAATGAAAAGAGCCGAGGGAGAGGTGCAAAATATCATCTTGTTGGACGATATCATTCGACTCAATTTACGCACGATTTTCTCCATTTTTATTTTCGATCATGTACATGCCTTCACGTTCAAATTTTCGCGCGATGCCGAGCTGGATCTCGATGATGATATTTCGGTTTCTTTCATGGAAAAAATCCGTCAGAGCGTCAAAAAACGAAAGGTGGGAGAGCCGGTTCGCTTCGTGTACGATGAAGAAATGCCCGAGGAGTTGCTGAAGTTTATGCTCATGAATCTTAATCTCAAGAAAGGAGTCAATACCATTCCCGGTGGGAAATACCACAATTTCAAAGATTTCATGTCCTTCCCAGATTTTGGGAGGGAAGATTTCATTTTCAAAAAACGAAAACCTCTATGGCATCCACGTTTAGTGAACAAGCGGAGTTTACTAAAGGAAATTGCCAAGGGCGATGTGCTGCTACATTATCCCTATCAGCGATTCGACCACGTGGTGGATTTGTTGCGCGAGTCTGCGATTGACCCAAAAGTGAAATCGATAAAAATAAATGTGTACCGGGTGGCAAAGCAATCACAGGTTATGAACGCGCTTATTAATGCTGTTCTTAACGGTAAACAGGTGTTTGTGGTCGTTGAATTACAAGCGCGTTTTGATGAAGAAAACAACCTGTACTGGGCCAATAAACTCCGTGAGGCTGGTGCAAAAGTGTCCTTTGGTATGGAAAAGCTGAAGGTTCATTCAAAATTGATTCAAATTCTCCGTGAAGGAAGCAATGGCGACTACCTCGTTTCGTACATCGGAACAGGAAATTTCCACGAAAAAACAGCGAACATCTATGAAGATTTGGGTTTACTCACCGTAGATCCTAAAATTGGCGAAGAAGTAAACCGCATCTTTAATATTTTGGATGGATTTACGAACGATTACCGCTTCGAAACCTTATTTGTTTCTCCCTTCACTACCCGCTCGGTATTCGATGAGTTAATTGAAAATGAAATTGCAAATGCGAACAAGGGAAAAGAAGCATCCATCCGAATAAAGTTAAACAATTTGGTGGATACTGACATGATTTCATTGCTCTATCGAGCAGGAAAAGCAGGCGTGAAAATCGATATGATCATTCGCGGTGTGTGTTGCCTCATTCCAGGTAAAATAGGGTTGAGTGAAAACATTGAGGTGCGAAGTATCGTTGGGAGATACTTGGAACATTCGCGGTACTTGATTTTCCACAATGGCGGCGAACGGAAATATTACCTTGCAAGCGCCGATTGGATGGAACGAAATTTGGATGGACGGATTGAAGTTGGCTGCCCTATCTTCAACGAATTAATCCAAGAACGAATCGAGAAAATCTTTGAAATTCAATGGAAAGGAAATGTGAAATCGCGCATTATTGACGAGTTTCAAACGAATGCCTATTACAGAGACGACCACGCGCCATTCGCATCGCAAGATGAACTCTATAATTATTATAAATTGAACTCAGAAAAGCGAATTAGTGGGAATCAGAAAGTGTAACACCTGTGATTTCCTTGACTTTGCTCGGATTTTTGAGCGGAACGGGCTCATTTTTGCGATTATAGAAGAAATAGATGAAGCAACCCAATACAATGAGAACGACGACGTAGATGATGATTCGAAGCAAATATCCCTTCGAGACTGACTCCATCGCGTACTGCTTGAGATCTATTTTCTTGCGTTCGTCTATTTCCATTAATCAAATGTAATGCAAATCTACTACCTTTGAGGCAAATGAATCAAATCGAATACATTCTCATTACAGGTGGGGCGGGCTACATCGGCTCGCACACAGTCGTTGAACTCATTCAGCATGGAAAAACTCCTGTGATTGTGGACGACTTCAGAAATGCCGATCCCAAAATATTGAGAGGAGTTGAGGAAATTAGTGGTAATCAGGTAATTTGTGAGCGAGTGGATGTGTGCGATGAAACGGCGATGCGCGTGCTCTTCGAACGCTATCATTTTACTGGAATCATTCACTTTGCAGCGTACAAAGCTGTGGGAGAATCAGTGGACGAACCACTCAAATACTATTCGAACAATTTGAACAGTCTACTCGTGTGTTTAGCGTTGACGGAAGAATTTAAGGTAGAAAACTTCCTTTTTTCGTCTTCATGTACGGTATATGGCCAGCCAGAAAAATCACCTGTAACGGAAGAATCGCCCATTATAGAAGCGAAAGCGCCCTACGGAGCAACCAAGCAAATGTGTGAGCGAATTCTAAGCGATTTCGTGAAAAGTGGAGCCAACATCAAGGTGCTCAACTTGCGTTATTTCAATCCAATAGGAGCGCATCCTTCAGGAAAGATCGGTGAACTTCCTTCGGGAAAACCCAATAATTTACTGCCGTATCTTACGCAATCAGCACTTGGAATACTGGAAGAGCTCACGGTATACGGAAACGACTATAACACGCTTGATGGAACTTGCTTGCGCGACTTTATCCATGTGTGTGATTTGGCAAATGCGCACGTTAAAGGATTGGATTGGCTCGAAAATCAACAGGAAGCACTCAACGAAATTGTGAATGTTGGAACTGGAAACGGATCGAGTGTTTTGGAAATAATTCACACCTTCGAAAAGGTAGCAAATCGTTCGCTGAAGTGGAAATTCGGTCCGCGCAGATCAGGCGATGTTGAGCAGATTTTTGCGGATGTTACCAAAGCGAAGAAATTACTCAAATGGTCAGCGCAAAAAACCCTTGAAGATGCCGTGCGCGACGCATGGAATTGGGAACAAAAATGGAGAAATGAAACAATTGATACTAACTAGTTTGGCATGCATGTGCTTGAGTTTTATCTCGCATGCACAATATGATAGCAAGGGTGACAGCATCCGTTCACGCTTCCGACCTGGTGCGATGTGGTACTTCACTGGTTGGAGACCCGCTAAGTTGGAAAAAGTGCGCAAATATGACCGATTAATTTTCGACATTTGCTACAACGATTGGGTAGGTGACAAGGATCTCTTCAGCAATAGTTGGGCTTCCATCGGATTCAATACTAATTTGATGTTCGACATTCCACTTACGAAGGGAAATACGGTATCCATCGGCACAGGAATCTCACATTCTTACTCGGTGATTCGCCACAATGGCCATCTAGTTGGAAACGATTCAACGGGAATTACTGCATGGTCGCCCAAATTAGCGACAGACACATACAGGAAAAGTATCTTTGGAGCTCACAGTTTTTCCATCCCTCTCGAATTGCGTTTTCACAAGGAAAGTTGGCGCCATTTCAAGCTGCACGTCGGTGGAAAAATCGGTTATCAAACAAGTGCGTTTTCCAAATACGTCACTAATAAATGGTTGAACAGAGACGTGATCAAGAATTACGGATTTTCCGATGAAAACACAATCATCTACTCGGCTCACGTTCGACTTGGGTTCCGAAATTGGGCACTTTTTGGAAGTTATAACTTTAACACTCTCTTTTCTGATCCAGCCAGCATTCAGTTGAATCACGTGCAAATGGGCGTGAGTATTTCCCTCTTTTAACATGTTTGTTGATACACACACCCATCTTTTCGTTGATGCATTCGACGAAGACCGAACAGAAATTGTTCAAAAAGCCATCGGCGCGGGGGTGCAAAAAATGTTACTTCCCAACATTGATATCGAAACCATTGACGCTATGAATGCGCTCGCGGCGGAGTTTCCAAACAATTGCTACGCGATGATGGGCCTGCATCCAGGATCGATTAAAGAAGATTGGCAAGACCGATTAGAAATTATTAGAGCACACCTTTTTTCGGGGAAATATGTGGCCGTCGGTGAAATTGGAATGGATTTGTACTGGGACAAAACGTTTGCGCGCGAACAAGCCGAAGCATTTCGTATGCAGGTAGAGTGGGCGAAGGAACTAAAATTGCCCATTGTGATTCACGCGCGCGAAGCCTTCGAACCGATTTTTGAGATCTTGGACGAGATCAACGACGAAAATTTGGCAGGCGTTTTTCACTGTTTCACAGGAACGCTTGAGCAGGCAAATCACGCCATCAACTACGGAGGATTTAAACTCGGAATTGGCGGTGTGTTGACCTATAAAAAAGCTGAGCTCGACAAAGTATTGAAGCACATCGACTTGAAACACCTCATTCTAGAAACCGATTCGCCCTATCTCACGCCCGTTCCCTTCCGCGGAAAGCGAAACGAGAGCAGCTATCTGTTGCACATCGCCGAAAAATTAGCGGATGTTTACGGTATGTCACTCTCCAAAATTGAGGAGGTAACCACCAAAAACGCACACGAATTGTTCCAATTTAACTAACATGAAGTCAAAAGTACTTATCATCTATACAGGCGGGACGATTGGAATGATCAATGACACTGTGACTGGACAATTGCGGTCGTTTGATTTCAATTTGATCACAGACCACGTGCCCGAACTCAAGCGACTGAACGTTGACCTGACCTCGATGAGTTTCGAAAACCCCATTGATTCATCCAACATGAATCCAACGAACTGGGTGACAATCGGAAAATTGATCGAAGAAAATTACACGAAATTCGACGGATTTGTGATTCTTCACGGATCAGATACGATGGCATACACGGCATCTGCACTGAGTTTCATGTTTGACGGATTGTGCAAACCCGTGATTATCACAGGGTCGCAATTGCCGATCGGAACTATTCGCACAGACGGAAAAGAAAACCTGATTACAGCCATAGAAATCGCGGCATCGAAGGACGAAAACGGCGAACCGATCGTGCAAGAAGTGGCCATTTATTTTGAGTATCATTTGTACAGGGGAAACCGCAGTACTAAGTATTCAGCATCAAATTTTGAAGCAATCAAATCACCGAATTTCGTCGAATTAGCTACTGCCGGAGTGAATATTGAATACCATCGAAAGCTGCTTTACCGCACGACAGCAAGCGAATTCAGCTTTCAAGCGACGTTTAATAAACGAGTTGGTTTGATCAAGCTCTATCCAGGGATTGATTTCTCTATTTATAAAAGTGTCTTCGATCGAACCAAAGTGGATGGAATTGTACTCGAGACATTTGGAGCAGGAAACGCACCCAAAAGTGATGTTCTGGAAGAGCTCTGTACGAGGTTTATTGGTGATGGAGGATGTATCCTCAATATTACACAATGCGGATCGGGTAAAGTAAATCACGGCATGTACGAAACGAGTTCACTTTTCGAACGAATCGGCGTTATTTCCGGAGCTGATTTGACCTCAGAAGCTGCCGTAACAAAAATGATGATCGCGCTCGGGAAGGACTCGCGAGAAGAAGTCGTGCGTATTATATCCAACTCAATTCGCGGGGAAGTGACGTATTAACCTGAGTTCGACTTTTAATTTTATCAGATCGCCAGAAAATAGTCGTATTCGAGTTTTTTGATCAATAGGAATGCTTGTATTCAGATTTACACTGATGCGATCGAGTGCATTGATAGTGGTGTCTAGCTTGATGTTTTTACGAATTTGGAGGTCAACAGGCACTTGAATTAGATCTCTCACGGGAATATCTGCTTTGATCCTTACGTAGTTATTGACGTCTAATTCAATATACACTTCGATGGGTTCGAGCACCATGACTTCCGTATTCAAAGGGATCGTAGTATTTACAAATACAGTATGATTAACTTCCTCATTTCCCAGATTCTCTAGATGTTGGGATGCAATTCGACATGATGCTCAGCGTTGATTTTTACACTGATCAGAACCGCGATAATTCCGATATTTACTAGCGCCAATGCGATAATTGCTAAACTCGTTTTCGACATTAGTAGATCTAAATCTTTGGCAAAGACTGTAAGGTTAAGCAACAAATGGAATAAAACTGTAGCTGTTCGGAAGTTCTTCTTTAGAGCGAAGATTTTTTTGTATTTTTGCGGCCCAAGAAATTGGTATTTGAGTGGTGCCAGCCTCGATAGTTATCGCGATGCTGAGCTCATAAAATGTAAACACGGAGAGGTGGCAGAGTGGCTGAACGCGCACGCTTGGAAAGCGTGTTTACGGAAACGTAACGGGGGTTCGAATCCCCCTCTCTCCGCAATAACATGAAGGAAGTTGGGATGAGAACCCAGGGTTCGAGCCGAAGACCATCGAAAACTGAGGATAGGAAGTTGAGATAATCCCCCTCTCTCCGCAGAATAAAATCGTAAATATTTGTAAAACAGGTATTTGCAATTTTTTGTTTTAAGTATTTGTACGATTAATGTACGACTGAATAAATATTACTTTGTTTTTCAGATTATTTCTCAAGGAAAAGAAGTTTAGATTCG
>CALFOS010000018.1 GCA_937919725.1 uncultured Fluviicola sp.
GTCTTAATGCCCAAATCCAAGGATATTCCGTGGGACAAACGGTAGCCGATTTCACGGTAACAGATATCAACGGTAATTCCCACACGCTAAGCACGTATACCAATGCAGGAAAATGGGTAATCCTCGATTTCTTCTTCGTAGACTGCCCTCCATGTCAGCAAACAACGCCAATTTTCAATGAATTACACGAAAAGTATGGCTGTAACTCATCCAACTTGATTTGCATCAGCATGAACACTGGTCAAGATAACAACGCTGCTGTAGCTGCCTTCGAAGCGACTTATGGCGGTTCGTTCTCTCATGCACCAGCAATTGCGAGCGAGGGTGGAGCTGGAGCAGTCAACTCGGCATTCAATCCTGCAGCTTATCCAACTTATTGCTTGATCGGAGCAGATATGCAATTGAAAAACGGAGATATCTGGCCATTGCAGAATGTTGGCACATTTGAAACAGCGTGCACGAATGCTGGATTTACACCGACGCCTGCAACGTGTTCAGCGACAGCGTCAACTCCAGAATTGACAATGAGCGATGCACACATCTTCCCAAATCCATCTACCGGAGCAGTTTCAGTTCGATTTAACAACACTCTTTCTTCCGATGTAGCCATCGAAGTAGTAAACTTGGTTGGACAAATCGTTTACACTTCGACTTCTTCATCAGTTACTGGATTGAATTCAATTGATCTTAATTTAGTTGATTTGAATGATGGTCAGTACCTCGTGAAAATCACAAATGGACAAATGCAGACGATTGCGAAGGTTCAGATTGCCAAATAATTATTTAACTATTCAAGAAGTGCCTCTCAGTCGTGAAAGGCACTTTTTTTGCCTGAACTTTTGATTGCTATCTTTAAGCCAAATTTTATAGTGTGATTCGATTCCTTTTTTCCTTTGTTCCAATAGTTGTAGGTATTACAACTGCGCAATCCTGTTCCCCACCAGAGGGTCCTGAACAACCCATCGTGGTAATCAACGAACAGGCGGAAGATTCTATTAGTGGCAGTACCACGCCGATTCTAACTAAAGACACGACGTTTAATATTCCATTCAAGGGTAATCAAATTGAAGTTGTGATCAAATTCCCGAAAACACATACCTTCAAAGGAACAATTGTAGCCTTGCCTGGTTGGAATTTTCCGAATACACAATGGTGCGATAGTACCGATTTATGTTCCAAAGCGCTCGCGAAAGGTTATGCGGTTATTTTACCTCAAATGGGGAAAAGTATATACTGCGACACGATTTTTCCAGAAACACGCATGGACTGGCTCAAATATCCTACCCGCTCATGGATGAGGGAAACCATGATTCCAGCGATTCAGAAATCGTGTAAGCTCCTTCTCGAAGATCAAAACAACCATGTGATGGGATTATCGACTGGCGCGCGTGGGGCGGTTTTACTGGCGCTCGATCTTCCAAAGATATTTAAAGCATGCGCAGCTCTCTCCGGCGATTTCGATCAAACACGATACACGAAAGATAATTTATACAACGGTTACTATGGAAGCTATTCGAAGTTCACGGATCGCTGGACGAAGAACGACAACGCTATTACTTCCATTGAACGATTAACTGTTCCGATTTATCTGGCACATGGTAAAAACGATCAAATTGTTCCCTTGGCCTACTCGGTCCAATTGTTCGATGCTTTGCAAGATGCTGGGAATGAGAAATCTGTACTGGTTGTCAATCCGAAAGCAGGACATACCTATTCATTCTGGAATTCAGAAGTTAATGCGGTACTTGAATTTTTCGATAAATTAAACGAGAAGTAGCTTTCTATTTCTTCACCGCCTTCATCAAATTCGAAGTTCCTTTCACGTATTGATATCCGATTCCGAAGGGCAATGGCTTCAAATTCGCACCTCCAGCAGCATAAATGGCTTTCAAATCTGTCTGATGACGCGATGCAAATAAGGAAATCGGAAAGGCATAATTTCCGAAGAACGTCAAGCTCCATTTGTCGGTATCGAAGAATTTCACTGGCATTCCAGAATCGTCTTGCAATACACATTCCGACTCATCCAAAATAATATTTCGAATTGTGCTAAATGTCTCGCGGTGCATCAAGTAAGAAGCCGATTTCAAATAACTAGAAGAAATATTCGCGTTTTTGAGATAAGCCGTAAAATCCTTGCGTGAATCCAATCCTGGCATGTCTCCATAAGCCATATTCTGCAAATTCACAGAGAAATACGTGAGTGTTCGTACTACATCCGAGCCTTCACGTTGGAAATAGTAGCGGTTTCCGAAATAGGTTTCTTTGCCCATGTTCGTCACATCTGTCGACAATTTTCCATCCGCCGTGACGCCCACTTTTTCATGATAAAGTACTTTGTGACCTGTTCGTTTCATGAACTGAATCAATACCGGCAGCGTACCGTCTACCTCACCATTGAAATCATCTGCCATAGCAAGAGTTCGAAAGAAGCTCTTCGCTAAAATCATGTTGAGCGATCGTCGTACGCCATTCAAATAGTTGACATCTTTCCCTGTTTCTGATTTTTTCAATATATCTGGATACGTTCCAATTGGCTCTAATCCGATCATGATGATGTTTTCGTGGTCCGGAAAAAAGACATCTGCGTGCAAGAAATCTGGCCCCGAAAAAGGATAAAATAAGGTTCCGGCTCCGCGGTTCATTTCTGTCTTCGACCAATCTTTCATCACTGGAAGTTTATCGTTCGTGGTTTTCCACGTTCCATCGAGCGCAGTACTGTATGATTTCCAGGTATCTTTTCCTTCAAGTCCTTTTAGAATGGATGATCCATCTCCTTCAATTCCAGCAATATAATCCGCAAAATCATTAAATTTACGATCTTCAGGAATACTTGGTTTCACGTCATCAACAACCGCAGTCGTATCTTTTGAATCGGTATCTGTTGCATCGGAATCACCATTTGTTTTCGTAGAACAGGCTGTTAATGTTGACACTAAGATTAGTGCGAGGAATGCTAATTTCTTCATGAGAGTGTTATTGGTTACAACAAATTTGCTGAATAAAATTCAGTATCTCTCCATAATGCTAAAAAAAAAGTATTTTAGACCACTCGGATTAATAATTCCAAGAAATGACGCACAAATATTCTCGGTCTGTTGCTACTAATATGGTCATTGCCAACATGATCGGCACTGGCATTTTTACATCGCTTGGATTTCAAGTACTCGAAGGTGGAATTCCTGATCCATTTGCGATTTTAATGATCTGGCTCTTGGGAGGAATTGTTTCACTTTGTGGCGCAACGGTATACGGCGAAGTGGCAACGCGGATCAATCGTTCTGGAGGTGAATACGCCTTTCTTTCAGATATTTACCATCCTCTCCTCGGATTTTTAAGTGGATGGGTGTCTCTTTTCGTTGGGTTTTCGGCGGCAATTGCATCATTAGCTCTCGCAACTGGTGAATATTTCTTGCCAGTCCTCGGTGTCTCAAATGATCCTCTCATTAAACTTGAAATTCTCGAAATTACTCCATCCAAATTAGTTGGGATCTCAGTCCTGATTATCGTTCTACTCGTTCACTTGCGGGGAATCAAATGGGGTGGTATCTTCCAAAATGTGATGACCTACGTCAAATTAATACTCATCGGAACGTTTTTACTTATGCCTTTCATCTTTTTAGGGGATTACGAAGCTTCCGAGATTAGTTTTGCTCCAACTGACAAGACTATGGATACCATTCTTAGCGTTCCCTTCGCGGGCGCCCTCGTGTGGGTGATGTTTTCATACAGTGGATGGAATGCAAGCACGTACATCGTTGGAAACCTTGAAAATCCGCGGAAAAACTTACCGTTTTCATTGATTGTGGGAACAGTTGTGGTAACGGTGATCTACATTTTGATGAATTTCGTGTTCATGTACGTTGCTCGATTTGATGAGTTGGCGTTGCAAGTAGACCTTGGTAACGTGGTCGCCAATAAAATCTTAGGAACGAAAATCGGATTACTCTTCAGCTTGGTGTTCTCGCTAGCTCTCGTTTCGGGTGTTAGTGCCATGTTTATTGCCGCGCCTCGCGTTGCTGAACAAATTGGGAAAGATTATTCGGTTTTCAAGATTCTTGGCCAACAAACGAAAAACGGTGCCCCAAAATACGCGCTCTTTTTGATCTTCGTTATTTCCTTCTTACTCGTTATCTTCAGTTCGTTCAAGGAAATCATCGAATACATCGGTTTAACGCTCTCGATCTTCTCGCTTCTCACTGTGTTCGGCGTATTTATTCTTCGTGCACGAGAGAAAAAATCGGAGATGCACGCAACCAACTACGTTCGCGCTTGGGGATATCCACTTACACCGATCATCTTTATCGGGGTTACGCTTTGGATGATTTCCTATTTCGTAATCGACGATCCTATTCGTTTGGTATGGTCTTTGGCGACTGTAATTCCAGCGGTGATAATTTATTATGCAACACAATCGAACAAAAATAAAAACGATTCTACTCCTACTGATAAGCTGGACGATTAGCCCGAGTTATTGTCAAGAAGAAATTATCGAATTGGAGCCTACTCCTCTGGATTATATCCGCGGAAAAGATTCCTTGATTGATGTCGTGCTCGCCAATCCGCAAACGTATCGTTTTCAGTGGATGTTAACTGAAATTGAAAAGGTCGACTCGAATTATGTTCTGGGACAAACCTATGATTTTACGCAACCATCGTGGTATTTCTATCCAGCGAGTACAGTTAAATTGCCCATCGCACTTCTTACTCTGGAAAAACTCAAGAAAACAGGATTCTCTACACATGCTCAGCTTCGATTTAACCGTGAGCAAGAGTGTGGCAATATGTCGTATATTGATGCGAGTCATGATCCTTCACTCACGATTGGAGATATGCTCAAGAAACTCATTATCGTTAGCAACAATACCTACTATAACTCATTTTTTCATTACCTCACCCCCAAATTACTCAACGGCGAATTGACAAAACGAGGCTTTGGGCAGACCAAAATCTACAAGGATTTCACCGGTTGTGAAATGCCACTCAACTTCTTTTCGAACTCACTGAACGTTAGTGAGCAAGTTGCGGGAAACACATTTGTTCAAAGATCAAGTGTACTCGAATTGAAAGACTTTGCGAATAACTACACGTACGACCGAAACAAATTAATCGGGTCTAAGCATGAATACCGTGGCAAAATTGTGGATGGGCCATTCGATTTCAACTACAATTTAGAATATCCGATAAGGGACATTCACGTGACGAGTTTACGCCTATTCTTTCCTGATTACTTCCCTAAAGAAGTTCAGTGGGACATCCGAGAGAGAGACCGAAATTTACTCCTGGAATCAATGAAATCGTACCCGAAGGACTTGGGTGAAAAGGAATTTTTAAATGTAAAAGATTACCCTGATAATCTCTACAAATACATTGCACTCGGCACTCCCGATTCCCTGTACAATTCTGTAATTACCTACAGTAAAATTGGCATTTCTTATGGTTTTGTTACAGAAACCGCATACGTTATTGATCAACGAACGGACAAACGATATGTGCTTACCGCCAACATCTATGTGAACTCGAATAACACTGTCAATGACGGTAAATACGAGTACGAAGAAGTCGCACGACCATTTTTAGCGCGCTTCGGACAATTGTTGTTGGAGTACTAGTTTGATCGATTTATTATTCTTTCTCGCCTTCTTCCTAACATTATCAGTAAACTTGATTTAGAAACCTATTAACTATGGAGTCAAACAGAGAAGAAATTCAGAAGTAAACAATATTCTTTTAAGAGGACGAAGGCTTTCTTGTCAATGTCTTATTCGTTCGAGGATATTCCTTATCTTCAATGAAATTAATTAGACAATAGAATGGGTTGGATCATTTTTATCGGTGGATTTATATTACTCTTCGTGGCTATCATCTGGTCGACTTACAACAAGTTTGTTCTTGCTGAAAATCAGGTCGACGAGGCGTTTAGTATGATCGATGTACAATTGAAAAAACGTTTCGATCTCATACCAAACCTTGTGGAAATGGTCAAAGGATACAATCAACACGAAGCCGATGTTTTGATGGAAATTGTCTCGAAACGGGGAGATATTCCCGAAGCAACAGCTCCCAAAGCAGCCTTAGACGGATCGATCACGGCACGTCTCCAATCCTTTCGTATGCAAGTTGAAAACTATCCAGAATTGAAGGCGAACACGCAATTCTTAAAATTAATGGATGGACTCAGTCTTGTTGAAGAGGAATTGGCCATGGCGCGACGCTATTATAACGGAACTGTGCGCGATTATCATAACAAACTACAAGTTTTTCCCAATGTGCTTTTCGCAGGAATGTTTGCCATGAAGAAGAAATCATTCTACGAAATCACAAGCAGTGAAGCCGAGCGTCCTGAAATTCAACTGACCGACAACGAATGAAAAAAATACTTTATTTCCTACTACTGATATTTGTTTTCAGCGGAAGTCTATTTGCTCAAAATTCGATTCCCAATCCAGAATTTGAAAGAGTTCTGCACTTTCATAGTGATATTCTTGTTAAAAAAGACCGTTCCATGGTGGTCACCGAAACCATCAAAGTAAATTCTACCCAAAACGTAATTCAAAGAGGTATCTATCGAGAAATTCCATTGACGTATACCGAAAATGGCACATACAGAGTCGCCTTTGATCTATTGGAGATCAAAAGAAATGGAGAAGTCGAACCGTATCATACCGAATGGCGCGAGAACGGTATTGCTCTCTATATCGGACAACAAGACGTAATTCTCAATCCTGGGATCCATACTTTTCAAATTCGGTATAAAGTGGATTACGTGATTCAATCATTCGATGCCGTAGATGAAATTTATTGGAATGTCAATGGAAATGGTTGGGAATTGGGCTTTGATAGCATTTCGGCGACGGTGCATTTACCTCCTGGAGCTATGGTGAAACAGTTTGATGGACACACTGGAGCGTTTGGTTCTAGAGATCAAAAATTTTCCGTTCAAAACGACTCAACGGTCATCACGTTTTCTACGACAGAGAGCTTATATTCTGGCGAAGGGATGAGTATCGCTGTCGGTTGGAAAAAAGGATTTTTAGACATTCCAACCACAGGCGATAAAATCGTCGAACACATATGGATGAATCTTTTAATCTATGTTGGTATTCTTACTTTATTACTGGGTTTCGGTTTTAATTTCACCATGTGGTTTCTATATGGTCGTGACCCAAAACCAGGGACAATTATTCCTCGTTTTTATCCACCGAAGGACATGTCTCCATTCGAGTGTGCCTACCTAGATCATGAAGGTAGAAAAACAGACACGATGATTTCTAGTGCGGTGTTAGGACTCGCAACAAAAGGCTGGATTAATATCGAACGTAAATCAAATAAAACATACCACATCACTCCGAGCGATCGTGAGAAAATGCCATTGTTCAAAGGGCCTGAAACAAATTTCCACAAACGATTGACTCTTCACAATCCAATGATTATCAATAAGGAAATCCACAATTCATTGCTTTCGATTGCTTGTGATCGCTTAGAAAGAGAAACGAACAAAAAGCAGGAAAACAACTACTATTTGAGAAACGACAAAATCAAATCCATCCAATTTCTATTTCCCGTAATCACGCTTGGAGTTGGATTTCTTGTGCGCTATTTCTATGGTGGACCGATATCTGTTCCAATTATTTTCACGGTATTACACATGAGTCTCAATTTTGTGTTTTCTCGATTGTATGAACAGCCTACACCCCTTGGAAGAAAAATGCTGGATGAAATTGCTGGCTTTAAAATGTATTTGAAATACGCCGATCAAGACCGGATCAAAACAATGAATCCACCTACGATGGATTTCACACATTATGAAGAAAATCTTGCTTACGCTGTAGCACTGGGACTTGCCAATGAATGGGGAAGTAAATTCGATCCTGCTGTGATGGATCACTTGGACACGAATATGCCGTACATGATGGGGTTACCCATGTACAATTACCTGATTTTTTCGAGTATTGGTTCCGATATTTCAAGTGCCATTTCTTCTGCCTCAACACCTCCTGCATCTAGTGGTGGAGGTGGTGGATTCAGCGGCGGAGGTGGATTTAGCGGTGGCGGATTTGGTGGCGGTGGCGGTGGCGGCTGGTAAATACGATGTAATCGATTACCCTGCGCACTGCGAAATTAAAAATGAGCTATTTTCACAACCACTAATTGAGCGAGCTTAGAAGCGCAAAGATGAATTTTCTCTGCTGCTAATTCAGATGCAACAAACAATTGTCCCACATTTAGTAGTATTGATTCTTCCGCAATCCTAATTTCAACGCCACCTTCAACCGAATAAATGAATAACATGGTCATCGTTAAATCAATTGAAATCAGCTGAGTTACATTTTCCTTTAACTCAAGACTACCTAATTCACAATCTAACTCTCCTGCTATCATCACATTAAAGTCAACACAGGTTCCAATAGCTGAAGTACTCCAATCACCAGAAAACGAATCTACATCGAACGGCTTCAGCTCCTTGGAGTGGTGATTTTGGTGAGCAATTGTAATTCCTCCTTCCAAAATCATCAATTTACGCCTATATCCGGAAAGAGAAGTAAAGGTCGATTCAACTACTTCAACTCTCGCCGTGCTTATCCTAAGTTGAAAATTTCGATCGATGTAAGACGAATCCTTTGGATAGATGAACAGTTGCTTCGTTGAACCACCTGACCATTGGCTTTCTGTAAAATCCGTATTCTTAAGCACTTGAATTTTCATGAAACAAAGATAAACGATGAAATCGTAACGATTCGATGTATCCAATAATATCAATCACAATCCTATCTTTGTCGAAAACCAATACATGTCGTTTTTTGAAAGCGTATATCAGGGAATTCTCTTAACCTCAATTTGGGAATGGATTGCTGTGCTCACTGGTGTAGCTTATGTTATTCTTGCCGCATTTCGAAGCAACTGGTGTTGGAGCTTTGCAATTGTGTCCTCGTCCATCTATGTCTATCTCTGTATTATCGGACAACTCTACATCGAATCGGTACTGCAGCTTTTTTATGTCGTCATGGGAATTGTGGGTTGGATAGCATGGACGAGGGACAACGATCAACATTCGGAGGAAAAGGAACTATCGTTTTGGTCGATCAAATCACATATATTGAACATCGGACTAAGTGGAATCGGTGCACTCGTTCTCGGGTTCAGCTTTGCATCTTTCACCAATCAAGCGAATCCCTACGCGGACGCTTTCACAACTATTTTTAGTCTCGTTGCAACGTTCATGGTCATCCAAAAAGTAGTCGAGAACTGGATCTATTGGATTGTTATTGACATCGTTTCCATTTTTCTTTATCATCAACGAGGATATAGTTTGTCAGCGGTGCTTTATTTTGTTTTTACGATTTTGGCAATTTTCGGATTCATTGCTTGGTATAAGAAATTTAAACTTCAGTCCAGATGATTCGAATCGCCATCACTGGACCTGAATCGAGTGGGAAAACAGCACTTGCAATCGCACTTGGCGAACGACTGAGCGCGCCCGTTTATCTAGAATTTGCTAGAGAGTTCATCGATGGATTAAATCGAGGATATACGCAAGAAGATTTAGAAACCATCGCGCTCGGACATCTTGCGCAGTTTTCGGACTCAACGAAAGAAATTCAGATCATCGATACCGATTTTATCGTGTTAAAAGTTTGGTCGAAGGTGCGATTTGGATCCGTATCCGCCACGATTTTGGAACATATCCAGTCCAACTATTTCGATCTACACATTCTCTGCACACCCGATATCCCTTGGGAAGCAGATGTACAACGCGAGCATCCTAACTTTCGAGAAGAATTGTATGAAATGTATTTGGAAGAATTGAAAACATCCAAAAAGTCATTTATCACAGTTTCAGGGAGTTTAGAGGATCGCATAAAAAAAAGTATCGAAGCAATTAGTTTAATCCAAAATTAATCGTCTACCTTTGCCGCGTTCTCTAAGGGGTGCTTTGAGCAATCAAGGCTGAGATTATACCCATTTTACCTGCTCAGGATAATGCCTGCGAAGGGAAGTGACAAAACAAAAGCTAATTATTAACAACACAGAATTAGCCCCTTGTTCTTGTAAACATTTAAACAAATGAAAACAAGAATGATTCCTAGAATCTGTGGCCTGATGGTATTTTTCCCACTGGTCACGCTCTCACAAACAACCGTAAAAGGTGTAATTTCCGATTCCTCGGGTAGCACACCGATTTTTAGCACAAGGGTGATTATTGATAAAAATACCACCTTCGCGGCACAGACTGACGCACAAGGTGAATACAGAATCCGCAATGTTGCCGAGGGAAATCACACAATTCAATTCATCAATGATCTTTACGACACGCTCGTGCGAAGCTTTACAATTCCAGCGGGCTCAAAAGAACTTACCATCGATGCACTTCTAATTCCCTCGCGCGGCATCAACAGTATTACTGGAGAATTTCGCGATTTACTGAGCTTAGACGAAGTTGTGATCCGTTACATTCAAACAGGAACACCAACGACCTATCAAACGCTCGATACCAAAGAAATCGAGAAAAACAATTTTGGTCAAGATCTTCCCTATTTGCTTCAGATGACGCCGTCTACTGTAGTAACTTCGGATGCAGGATCAGGAGTTGGCTACACCGGAATTCGCATTCGAGGAGTCGATCCAACACGAACGAACGTTACCTTGAACGGTGTTCCACTCAACGATCCAGAGTCTCATGGAGTGTATTGGGTCAACTTGCCTGATTTCTCTTCGTCTGCGGATCAAATTCAGGTGCAGCGCGGTGTCGGAACATCATCGAACGGAGTTGCAGCCTTTGGGGCAAGCATAAACATCAATACAAATCAGGTAAACTGCGATGCTTACGCGCGAGTTGATAATACATTTGGATCATTCAACACGCTTCGAAATACGGTAAACGCTGGAACAGGATTGATCAATGGAAAATTTTTAATGGACGCTCGACTTTCGCGCATCACTTCGGATGGATATATCGATCGCTCGAGTTCAAACCTCAAATCCTTTTACTTATCGGGTGCTTGGATTGGGAAAAAATCGCAGTTGCGTGCTAATATTTTCAGCGGAAAAGAAGTAACGTATCAATCTTGGTACGGAACACCAGAGTCTGTAATCAATGGAAATAAAGATGAAATCAACGCTTACGCGGATCGAAATTACATCTATGGAGCGGATCGCGATAACTTGATGAACGCCGGTAGAACGTACAACTTCTACACCTACGAAAACGAGGAAGACAACTACCAGCAAGATCACTATCAACTCTTGTTTTCGCACAAATTTTCAAGTTATCTTCAACTCAAATTAGCAGGACATTACACACGCGGACGAGGATATTACGAGCAATACCGAGCAGATGATGATTTCTCAACCTATGGATTCCAACCCGTTATTTTGGGTGGAGATACTGTAACAACAACCGACGTCATCCGAAGAAGGTGGCTCGATAATCATTTCTACGGTGGTCTTTTCACGCTCGAATACGCAAAAAATAACCTGAATATCACGTGGGGAGGTGGACTCAATCAATACCTTGGAAAACACTACGGCGAAGTAATTTGGGCTGAATTTGCCTCTACGAGTTCTATTCGAGATCGCTACTATGAAAACGATGCAACCAAAACTGACGTGAGTTCATACCTTAAAGCGACATACTTATGGAATGGTTTCACCTTCTATGGCGACATTCAGTTTCGCCACATCGACTACGCATTTTTGGGAGTAGATGATGTGCAAGGATCCATCAATGAAGTAGACCAGCGCGTTCAGTACAACTTTCTCAATCCAAAGGCCGGAATCATGTACGATTTTAGTCGAAAGAGTAATATTTATACTTCAGTTGCCGTTGCTAATCGCGAACCAATTCGTGACGATTTCAGAGAAAACACTCCAGAAAACAGACCGAAACCAGAGCAATTGATCAATACCGAAATTGGCTATCGATATACCGGAAAGAAGTTTTTCGGGAAGGCAAACATTTACCACATGTACTACAACAATCAATTGATTTTAACAGGACAAATCAACGATGTTGGTGGATACACAAGAACGAATGTGGATAAAAGTTACCGTTTGGGAATCGAATTGCAAGCTGGATACGAAATCTCGAAAAAATGGTCGGTAACAGGAAATGTTTCTCTCAGTCAAAACAAAGTGGCACAATTCAATGAATACGTCGATAACTACGACACATATATTCAGGACACAATTGTCCATACCAACACTGATTTGGCATTTTCGCCTAGCATCATCACATCAGCAGGAATTGGATATCTCCCCTTCAAAGGATTTGAAATTAACCTTCTCGGAAAGTTCGTTGGAAGTCAATTTTTAGACAACACTTCCTCAGAATCGCGAAAAATTGACAGTTATTTCATCTCTAACTTGCAATTGAGTTACACGATCACGAACACACTTTTCAAAGAAATCAAGATCGGTTTGGCAGTTAATAATCTCTTCAATAAAATGTATCAGAATAACGGATATACGTGGGGATACATATCCGGAGGCGAGCGCACGGTAGAGAATTTTTATTATCCTCAGGCAGGACGTAGTTTCTTAACACGACTGACGATCAAGTTCTAGGATCAAGCATATCGCTCAAACTAGAGAGCAAAAAAACAGGTGTCGTCAATCTTTAGGATCGTCGGCACCTGTTTTGTTTGAGCCATTTTTCATTAAGGTAGAATGAAGATTATGGTTATTTACTCACCTAACTTTTTAATTATTTATCGAGGAAAATGCGTTCTGTTATGATCGCTTTCACCGTGCGAATCGTGATCAAGTAGATTCCAGCTTCGCATTCCAAATTCAGTTGAACCGAAGGATCAGTAATTGGAATCGGTGCACCCACAAATCGACCTGTCATGTCAATAATTTGAATTTCGAAACCTATAAAGTTCGCCGGAACGACAACGTTAATCATTCCTTTCGTTGGATTTGGTGATGCTGTTAAGCCAGACAATTCAGGGTCGGTGATGTCGAGAATCGGGTCTGTCTTTTCGAGTTTATTTGTATCCATGGCAGTACAACTCGACGGATTAATTCGTGCCGGGGAACAACAGCCCCTCACGACGTAATCACGATTAATCGTTGGAATTTGATAGGTGACAACATCTTCGGTTTGACCAAAGGCAGCGAATACGGATACTATTAATATCGAAAGAAGGGCGTAGGATTTTGTCATATCTAATTTATTAAGTTCAATTTTTAGAGCAAGATAGGACAAAGCCAGAGCGTGAAAAACAGGATTCATTTGAATCGAAAAGGGAAATATACACGTCTGATTTCTATTCACGTGATTTCGAAACTTCAGGGCACAAAAAAAGGAAGCTAAATCGTCTCCCCTTTTTTGGATCCGGTTCAATGGATCATCTATCGAACTATAAAAAAAACTACTCAACCCAAAAATAGGGGGTCTAAAATCGAATTCAGACAAATTAAATGTTAAAATTTTTATATTTATTTCAATCCTGAACATTTCGCAAATTGCTCATTAAGCGACGAATAAGAGTGATGACTCAATGAAAAATACGGTTTAGGTCGAAATAGATGCCTTGATTTATATCGTTCTACTGGGAAATTTAGCCGTAATAATTTTTTTTTTAGCTACGTAGCTGACTTTATCGGTGGGCGTTACCCCGTTAGTTTATGCCTATATGCTTTAATGTATAAACTAGCGGGGTCGGGCATTCCGCTGTAGTCCCGATCCCTCCGCCGGCTGACGGACGGATTGGGAGCTGCCGCTGCTTTCCCTAACGCATTCAAGTTCGATCACTCTAGGTATCCGAAATCTCTTTTAGAAATGATCCGACTTTTTGCTTTCATTCAAATTGAAACGAGCCAGGTGAGAAGAACGGGATTAACTCGTTTCAGTCGTTGATCCCAAACGGGGTATCCTGGGCAAGTCTAAAGCCGAGCACTACGAGCTTGGCTTTTTTTGCAAGAAAAAGCAACGCTTTTGAAGAAGGAGAACTGATCCACAGATCAATTGTTCAACTGACAGACAGGGATTAACTCCCGTTGGTCGTTGTCTTTCACTGCGTTTCGGGTCGAACCAGAAAAACACCGCTTTTGAAGACCGAACCTTAGTGAAGAGTAGGTTCTCATCGTGTCTCTCAAAACGAAAAATGCCAGACTAAGCAGTCTGGCATTTTTGCGGAGAGACAGGGATTCGAACCCTGGGTACCCTTGTGAGGTACGCTTATTTAG
>CALFOS010000019.1 GCA_937919725.1 uncultured Fluviicola sp.
GTATTCGAAGCAGCCTCATTGAATAAGAGTGGAAATTGATGTTTCTCGAGCTTCTCCAATTTAAAATCCAGCCGATCTCCTTTGTTTGGGCCGATCCATTTTTGAAATTCAGTTCCTTCAATTGATGGATCGAACAAATAGAACTTGTAGACCAATTCGACGTGCAAGATCTGACTAGGTTCGTGGCTCCCTGCGGCGGTCTCGGATTTCCGACGAACGAAAAAGTCAAATTCGCCAAATGTTTGTTTCTCAGAAATCACTTGCACATTTTCGGCAAGCATATCGTAGTCCGAAGATTGGTTAACGAGTGCCGAGAAATAGCGTTCCGCCCGCTTCCCAAGCATGAGTTTTTCTGGAATCTCAAGGTCTGAGATCCGATTTATAAATGCTTCTGAAAAAATATGCGGCTCCCATTCAAACTGCTCTACTCCCATGATAATTGGAGTATACAGGATCGTTTTGGTAGCCAAAAAACCTTCGATATGTCGCCGATGATTCATCATTTATTGAACAATAGTACTCATTTGTTTTCGGGAGATGCTTATTTTCGTACACATACAAGTAAGATACCATGAAACGAATTTTGGCATTTGGCGGTTCCACGAGTAGCACTTCGATCAACAAACAATTTGCACACTACGCAGCACATTTGCTAAAAGATGTAGACTTGACATTGATCGATCTCAACGATTTTGACGTGCCACTTTTTAACGTTGATCTTGAAAAATCCGAAGGGCTTCCAGAAAATGCCTTGCGCTTTAAGCAATGCATCGAATCGATGGACGGGATAGTAGTTTCACTTGCCGAGCACAACGGAAATTACGCCGCTGCGTTCAAAAACTTGATCGATTGGGTTTCGCGCATCGAAGGGAAAATTTGGTCTGAAAAGAAAATGTTCTTAATGGCAACCTCGCCAGGTGGTCGTGGCGGAGCATCGGTTCTTGAAATCGCTTTGGCAGCATTTCCGCGCTATGGGGCTTCCATTGAAGCTTCCTTTTCCCTGCCAAGTTTCAGCGAAAATTTCTCACCTGAAGGAATCAAAAACGAAGAATTAGCCAAATCATTTGCCGAGCAATTAACGAAATTTTCAAACAGCATTTAAGCTTAAAAGCGCTTTTTTCAATTCCTTCAAATCCAATAAATAATTGGGAGCTGGCATCGGTTCATTCGCATGACCTATCTATTCATTTCTAATTCGTAGTTAGCTGAATTTGAATAGCTTTACCTTAATAATCCCTGTATCATTGACTCAAAAAACATGAAATTATCCATTATTTTCGCTTGTTCATTATTGATTATTGGATTACTCGTAAACGCGTGCGGAACAAACGATATGTCTTCAGATCTGAAATCGGAGACTACCACAGTCAATAAATTAGATTATATGACCTGCGAGCAGTTGCTCATTAAGGCGGAAGATTATAGCGGGAAGGCAGTCATTGTTCAGGCTTTTTGCTGGGGATCAAGTCCCTCCATCGATGGACAAGAAATTCTGATGAGTTTGGACGATCAAAAACTGGAAGGGATGCAACAATCGCATGTTTTAGTACATTTTTCGAAAGATCAAGAACGCGAATTACTGGATATTGAGGAGAATCATCGGGTGAAGCTAAATGCCACTGTTGCTGCATACGAATATGGCGCGCTGCGCTTGATCAATCCACAACTAATCAAAACGAAGAAATAGCTTTTACGTAGCTGATAGATAAGTATCTACATTCGCTTGAATACGGCTCTGAATATCTGTTGTATCCGACTTTTCAAACATATTTCCCGTAATTTTTTCGTAGAGTTCAATGTAGCGATCGGTCACCACTTTCACGAATTCGTCGGGCATCACCGGCATCGTTTGTCCATCCAATCCTTGAAAATTATTCTCAATCAACCATTGGCGAACAAATTCCTTCGATAATTGCCGTTGCTCCTCGTTTTTATCTTGTCGTTCTTGGTAACCAACCGCATAGAAATAGCGCGAAGAATCGGGCGTATGAATTTCATCGATCAACATCACTTCCCCATTTCTGATCCCGAATTCGTATTTCGTGTCAACGAGAATTAAGCCTTGTTTCGCAGCCATCTCTGTACCTCGTTGGAACAATTTTCGCGTATAATCCTCCAATTGAACATATACCGCTTCTGGCACAATTCCTTTGGCAATAATTTCCTCGCGCGAAATATCTTCGTCGTGACCTTCTTCTGCTTTGGTAGCAGGAGTAATAATAGGAACTGGAAATTTATCGTTCTCTTTCATCCCTTCAGGCATTGGAACTCCGCACAAAATGCGCTTTCCAGCTTTGTATTCGCGCGCTGCGTGACCCGACATGTACCCCCGAATCACCATTTCCACACGAATCGGATCGCATGCATGCCCAATTGCCACCGAAGGATCTGGCGTAGCGATCAACCAATTTGGAACAATGTCCTTCGTAGCATCCAAAAACATCATTGCTACTTGGTTGAGCACTTGACCCTTGAATGGAATTCCCTTTGGTAGAACGTGATCGAAAGCAGAAATGCGATCGGAAGCCACCATCACCAATAATCCGTTATCTAGAGTATAAACGTCACGGACTTTCCCGTTGTAAACATTTGTTTGACCTTTGAAGTGGAAGGTGCTTTGTGTGATTGCTTTGCTCATTGAGATCGACTTAAATTGGATACAAAATTAACGATCCAAACTGAAATAATTCGGTACAAAACGGATTTAGTTCGAATCTTTCGTGCGTTGATCCTTCGACTCGTGCTTTCGCTCAGCTTCTTCCTTTTTTTCGAATGCATCGATAATTCTTTTCACCAAAACGTGTCGAATTACGTCGGCTTGTCCCATGCGAACAATTCCAATTCCCTCCACATCTTTCAATACATCCAGCGCGTAAGCCAATCCTGATCGTTGTTTGCTGGGCAAATCGACCTGTGACATATCCCCAGTAACGGCAAATTTCGCTGTCATTCCCATTCGGGTCAGGAACATTTTCATTTGCATGGTGGTTGAATTCTGTGCTTCATCCAAAATCACGAAGGCTTTGTCGAGCGTACGCCCACGCATGAACGCGAGCGGTGCAATTTCGATGATGCCAAATTCGATCATATCCGCCAATTTTTCGGGTGGAATCATATCGCGCAGTGCATCGTAAAGCGGCATCATGTATGGATCGAGTTTTTCCTTGAGATCACCAGGAAGGAATCCCAAATTTTCGCCTGCTTCCACTGCTGGACGCGTTAAGATGATCCGTTTTACCTCTTTTGCTTTCAGTGCTCGAACCGCCAAAGCCACAGCCGTGTACGTTTTTCCCGTTCCAGCAGGACCAACGGCGAACACCATGTCGTTTTTGTTGATCGCCTCGACCAATTTGCGTTGATTGATGGTTTTTGCCTTGATTTTCACCCCATGATTTCCATGAACTAAGGTTTCGGAACCATTATCGAGACCAACGAGATCGGAACCATCGTGGAGCATCAAATTATCAATATTATTGATGGTGAGCGTGTTGTATTGATTGAAGAGCCGCAAAATTAGCGCAAATTTCTTCTCAAATTCATCCATCACTTCGTCGTCCCCCGTAATTGTGAGGACATTTCCGCGTGCCGCAATGTGCAATTTCGGGAAATACGCCTTGATGTGTTTTAACTTCGTATTGTTGACTCCGAAGAGTTCGGCAGGATTCACTCCTTCAATTTCAATTTTTCTTTCTAGCAATCGGTTTCTGTTTTGCGTTCGGTATTCTACGAATTATTAGCTCAAACTTACCAATTTGCTCGGCATCAATTCGAGTTCACTACTTAAAAGCCAATGAATATACGATAGAACTACAGACTAATCATTATTTTAGCGTTATTTTTGATCAAAAAATTAATGATTCGCTCTACTGGGCGAGTTGAATCGCAATGAAAGTCATTACTTTAACAACGGATATGGGACTTCACGACCACTATGTGGCTTCGTTGAAGGGTACTATTTTGTGCGCGTTGGAAGATGCTCGAATTGTGGATATTTCTCACTCCGTTCGACCATTTGATATTGGAGAAGCAGCCTATCATGTTCGATCGAGCTTTCGCGATTTCCCAGCTGGAACGGTTCACGTGATTGGAGTCGATAGCGAACCCGTGATTAATTTTGGTGGATCAGACGGTAGTTTTCCTGCCGTGATGTTGTACGATGGACATTATTTTATTTCCTGCGACAATGGGTTTTTCGGAGCATTTTTGGGTGAAAATCGTCCAGAGTTGTTTTGGAGAATTGAAGATGTGCTTTCCGATGAGAATCTATTCAAATTTCCAACGAAAAACGTATTACTCAAAGCCGCGATCCGTATTCTGAATGGAGATGATCCAGCCAAGTTTGCCGTTGCTTCGAAATCATACAAAAGTGCGCTCATCCCAATGGCATTAACGGAAACAAACTTGATCAAAGGCTATGTGATTCACATCGACAACTATGGAAATGCGATCACCAACATCGATCGATCGCTCTTTTATCGATTTGGGGAAGACACGCCCTTCATCATCTATTTCAAGAAAAAAGATTACTACATCGATGTAATTTCAGGTGCATATAACGAAGTGTCGCAAGGCGAGAAAGTAGCTCTTTTTACGGAGAATGATTTATTGGAAATTGCAATCAATCGTGGGGCAAACGGAAGTACTGGTGGCGCCGAGCAACTGTTTGGTTTGCGCGTAAACGACATGATTCGCGTTGAATTCACTCCGAAAGGCTCACGCACAACCATCGATTCCTTATTTTAATGATCACGCGCATTGTACAACTCGAATTTCAGGAAGACCGAATTGAGGAATTTCTTCGCTTCTTCGACACCATCAACACGCAAGTGAATTCGTTTCCCGGCTGCTTTGGAATGAAATTGTACCAAGACATTGATCGCCCAACTGTTATTCTAACGTACAGTCATTGGGAAAATCAAGGTGCCTTAAACGCATACCGAGATTCGGAAACCTTCGGGACGATTTGGCCAAAGATAAAGTCTTGGTTCAGTGCTAAACCTCAAGCTTGGAGCGTGAATGCCTATTTTGATGGGTTTCAAACCAACTAAATTCGTTAACCAAGACCGGCCTATCCGTTACATAACAAATTCGAACAGTGTGATGAAGAAACGCTTACAAACAAGTCCCTTTTAATAAATCATAACACCCGATCATCAAAACGACGCGGTTCATTCGAAAGGAAATCTTATTTTTGACACCAAATTATCGCAGATAAGCATGAGAGCACTTTATTTAAAAGAAATACGCAGTTTTTTAAGCTCTGTGATCGGATACGTCTTTATCTTGATTTATCTGATCGCATCAGGACTTTTTCATTGGGTGATTTCTGGAGACATCGGAACGAATTTATTGGAAGGTCAAGAAGCCGATTTGATTCCTTTCTTCAACCTTTCGCCGCTCATTTTTCTGGTGCTCATTCCGGCTATTACTATGAGATCCATTGCAGAAGAACGCAGAACGGGAACGATCGAGTTGTTGTTCACGCGCCCTATTTCAGATTTAAAAATCATCTTGGCGAAATATTTCGCTGGAGTAACCTTACTCGTGGTAGCACTTTTACCAACCTTGGTTTACTACATTTCGATGTATTACCTCGGAAATCCGGAAGGAATTATTGACGGCGGCGCAACATTCACTTCCTACATCGGACTAATTTTACTCGGTTCAACTTTTGTGGCGATCGGGATTTTTGCTTCGGCACTTACAAGTAGTCAAATCGTAGCATTTATCTTAGCGATGTTCCTCTGTTGGTTGCTCTACCAAGGGTTCGACCTCTTAGGATCGTTTAATTTGATGGGGAAATTTGACTCAGTCTTGAAATATTGCGGAATCACTTACCACTACGACGGAATCAAGCGTGGGGTGATTGACACCAAAAACATCGTGTACTTTTTAAGTATCATCACCTTGTTCATTTACGCTGCATTAACAGTGATCAAATCGCTAAAGAAATAGTCATGGCAGAAAAGAAAAATATTATTTCTGGATTCTACAATTGGACATTTCTCGCGATCTTTTTAGTAGCCGTTTTCTTGATCAACATAGTAAGTTCGTTCGTTTATCGTCGCGTAGACATGACAGAAGATCAACGTTATTCATTGGCCGAAGGAACGATCACCTTTTTAGAAAAAACCAAAGAACTCAAAGGGAGAGTAAATATTAAAATTTACCTAGAAGGAAACCTTCCATCCGAAGTAAAACATTTCCGCGACGCGATTGAAGACAAACTGAAAGAATTTAAATTGTATGCGGGCGATAGAATTGAGTACCAATTCATCGATCCACATGCTGGAACGGATGCCGAAAACGAGGCGCTCTTTCAAAATATTTGGGCTGAAGGCCAAGGAATTCTTCCGATGGACGTGCTCTACGAGAAAGACGGTGCGAGCAACAAAATGCTTCTTTGGCCAGGAGCGATTATCGAATACGACGGATCGACGGCAAACAGTATCCAATTTTTACCTGGATCGCGCTCCGCAGAACCTTATCGCATTCCAGACATTACTAGTATGATTCCTAACGCCCTCAATAATTTGGAATACATGCTCGTGAGTTCTTTGCGTAGAGCAACGGCGGAATCGAAGCTTCGGATTGGTTTCCTTGAGGGGCACGGCGAACTTCAATTCAAAGAAACACAGCGCGTTAGAGCCATTATTTCACCCTATTTCGCGTTGACCGATGTTCGATTGAACGACTCGATTCACGCTCTAGACAACATTGACGGATTGATCATTGCCCGTCCACGAAGTAAATTTAGCGACAAAGATTTGTACATCATCGATCAATTTGTAATGCGTGGAGGTCGATTGATGTGCTTTCTCGACAAGTTGGAAATCAACCAAGACACGCTCCGAAAAACAGGACAATCGCACAGTACGCGCTACGATCTTGGGCTCGACAACATGCTCTTCGATTATGGGCTGAAACTGATGGACAACTACGTGCTCGACGTAAATTGTGCATACCGTATCGCGCCGTATGCCGAAGGTGGACGAAGTCAATGGTTCTACCACGTTTTGGGGTCGCCAACCCAGCATCCAATCTCCAAAAACTTGGAAAATGTTTCGCTTCCTTATACAAGTGAAGTGCAATTTATTCCAAACAAACCCAACATCGCATTTTCTCCTATTTTAACGTCGAGTAGCAATTCGATGACGCAAAATGCACCGATGGTGAACTTGCTTTTCCCGACAACTTTCGGTGAAAACCCACAATTGGCTGCCGATCCGAATAATCCAATGAACAAAAAATGCCTGGCAGGGCTTGCCGAAGGAAGTTTCGAATCGTATTTCAAAAATAGAATTGTAGGCGAATTTGCGAACAATCCCGAATCAGGATTTTTGCAAGCGAGTTCGAAAGAAGGAAAAGTTTTGTTGATAGGAAACGGACGATTTATCGCGAATAAATTCGATTCGATGCCCGACGGTCAAGGAGCTTTTAAATACCGTCCGCGTCAAATGAACGATTTGCAGATGGATGAAGATATGATGCGGATGAGGATGAGTCATTTCTTTGGGAACCAAGAATTTTTCCAGAATTTGACGGACTACATGATGGGCGATAATTCTGTACTTGACATTCGGAGCCGCCAGATTGACATGCATCCGATGGACAAGGAAAAAGTTTCGCAGGATGCCACATTCTACAAAATCATCAATATTCTCTTGCCGATCGGGATTATTCTTTTGCTCGCATTTGGAATGAATTTTATCAGAAAGCGCAAATACGCTTAACAACTTTACTATGAGAAAATTAATTATCCTCGTCATATCTATCGCGGGATTAGCGGGATTGGGCTGGTACATTTCTACGCTTTTCGCAACGAAAGGAAAGTCTGACACTCAGTTGATTGACTTTGCCGTAAAAGACATCGAATCGATCGACAAACTCATCATTACCGATAAAATGTTGAACACCTTCGAAGTTCAGAAAAAGAACGGTGAGTGGCTCGACAAAGATGGCAATTGCGTGGTACCTGAAAACGTGACCAACATCCTCGACGCGATAAAAAACATCGAGTTTAAGGGATATTTACCCGACAAATCGCACGCGAGTTACAACAAAATGATGATCGCGCAGAACGTAAAATTAGAAATTTTTCAGAACGGAGAATGGACAAAAACGTGGTACATCGGCCCTGCATCGCCGGATCATTACAGTCAAGTGATGTTGCTCGACTCGAAGGAATTTGGGAAGAGTACGAATCCAGTTCAGATGAAAGTGAAAGGAATGAATGGCTTTTTGGAACCCCGTTTTTTCGCTGATCCGCGCTTGTGGGCATGCACGAATATTTTTGCACTACCGATGGAAAAAATCAGTTCCGTAGATGTGAAATTCCTTCAAGAACCCTCTCGAAGCTTCTCTGTTATGAAGAATGGTCCTAAAACGAAGGTGTTTCAACAAGGAAAAGAATTACAAAATGTAGATAGCAGAATGGTGTTCAGTTATCTTCAAAACTATAAGAAGATTCACTACAACTCTCAAAATTTCGAATTGTCGAAGAAGCAAATCGACAGTTTGAAACACACCTCGCCTTTTGCCGTTTTAACGGTGAAAGAAACCTCTAGAAAAACGACGAAATTACGTTGCTTTAGAGCTACTTCTAGATCGAATGATATGGTTGCAGGACAGGAAATTATCAATTCCGATTTGGATAAATTTTGGTGCGAATTACCGAGCGGAGAATTGGTAAAATGTCAGTACTTCGTCTTCAATCAATTGTTCTTTGGACATATTTATTTTCCGATGATGGATCAGAGCAAATTCACCACTCAGGATGGACAGTCACCGCTAGACGGAATAATGGCCCGGTAAGTCGGTCGAAAAAATCTACTAGATGTTGATAACTCACTGAAAAGTCGTGCCATTGGAAACGCCCTATTTTCAGGTATTTTGGTAGCTTTGTTTGTTCTAAATAGTTGAAGAATGAATTTTGTAATTTCAAGTGCTACCCTACTCAAACATTTGCAAGGAATTTCAGGTGTTTTGAGCACAAGTAACACCTTACCTATACTGGATAATTTCCTGTTCGAAATTGAAGATGGTCGCCTAACGGTTTCTGCTTCCGATTTGGAAACTACAATGCGTACATCGCTCGACGTTGAAGCGAAAGAGGAGGGGAAAATCGCCATTCCAGCGAAATTATTGTTGGATGTATTGAAAAATTTGCCAGATCAACCGTGCACGTTTTTGATCCACGACGAAACGTATTCCGTTGAAATCGCATACGACAACGGAAAATCAAAAATGGTTGGTTTTGACGGGGACGATTTCCCGCGTACGCCAGCGTTGGAAAACTCTAGTTCGATTCGCATTTCAGGTGGAATTATATCAAATGCCATCAACAAAACCTTGTTTGCTACTGGAGTAGACGATCTTCGTCCAGTGATGAGCGGAGTGTTTTGTCAATTCTCGCCAGAAAGCATTACGTTCGTAGCAACGGATGCACACAAATTGGTTCGCTACACGCGCACAGACTCACAAGCGGATGGCAGTTCGGCTTTCATTCTTCCAAAAAAACCTTTGAATTTGTTGAAAAGCAACTTGAAAGGTGATGAAGAAGTGAGATTGGACTACAACGATTCGAATGCTGTATTCACGTTCAACGATACCGTTTTGGTTTGTCGACTTATTGATGGGAAATATCCGAACTACGAAGCCGTAATTCCGAAGGAAAATCCGAATGTATTAACGATCGATCGTTTGCAGTTCTTGAGTTCCATCAAACGTGTGTCAATTTTCGCGAACAAAACTACGCACCAAATAAAATTAAAATTAGCGGGTGCAGAATTATCGCTTTCGGCAGAAGATATCGATTTTGCAAATGAAGCGAACGAACGTTTGACATGTAATTACTCTGGTGAAGACATGGAAATTGGTTTCAACTCGCGTTTTTTGATGGAGATGTTGAATAACATTGATTCGAATGAAGTTCGTTTAGAAATGAGTGAACCAAGTCGCGCAGGATTATTGATTCCCGCAGACATGGCGGAAGATGAAGATGTTTTGATGTTGGTGATGCCAGTGATGCTGAATCGCTAGAAAACGAAATCATATAAAATAAAAATGCCTCACTTGATTGCGAGGCATTTTTTATGCTGTAAAGAATTATTTACTGTCTCGATAGATCTTGCGTCCCATTCTGCGTGCCGATTGGCGAAAAGTACTTCTCAACGCTCGCACGTCGTTACGTGTTGCCTTGGTACTTAAAAGTCTTTGCTGACTATACGTCGCACGATTCGTCGCCATGTTTTCCATGGAATTGATGATATTGATGGTTGAAGTAATGTTATTCACTCTTTGATTAGAGAACACGTTCATCACGCCCAATGCAAGCGAAGCTTCGTCGCTCATAATGAAATTTCGCGTTACGTTACCTCTAACCACATGTGTCACACCAAGTGCTTCAGCAAGTTGTGCGTTCGTTAACGTGGTAACAGCAGCGTCAATTCCGTGTTTGAAAAGCATCGCATCAATTTGAACTTGTCCGAGCACGTTGATGTCCAAATAAGCGTACTTTTTCTTATTCGACATGCGCGTTAGGTAATTGATAATCGAGGTTTGGTACTTCGTTCCGTCTTCGATCTGCCCGGATATGATCAATTCAGGTGTCATCTTTTTGGGAATTCTACCTTCGTACCTCACTGTATATGGAAGTACTGCTATGGTGATTGAGCAAAATCCTGTGATGGCGAAGATGAGCGAGAATACGAATGTGAGTAAAACTTTTTTCATAACTATAGTGTTAGTACGTTTTGGAATCAGAGGCAATAAATGTACCAAATCGATTAGATTTTCTTGTTGAATCTGAATAAGTTCGTAAATATATCCGGTTTTCTGGTTGTAAATTGACATGAAAGATAATTTCTTTCACTCCAGTCGATGTCCAATTTCAACAAAAAAAAATGGCACTTCAAAAAAACTAGGAATTAGAATTAGTGAATCAACTCCCATTTTGGTTCCTGCGTATTCTACAACTTATCCCCCTTCCGTTTGAAGTCCATAGCGTCCACATAAACAAGCAGTTTCATCGAGAGACTATTGATTTGAGGTTGATCGAATAAATCGTCGAACGTTCTGAAGTACGACGGAATGAGTACGTTTTTGGAATCGAAGATGTTGTTTTTGTACACGATTCGGAGTTCGCTACCAGGAATGAACACCCAACGGTAATTTACATCTACGGTGAACGCATTGTAATTGGTGTTGTGCTGCGACGATCCATCAGCTCCAACGGGGTCGTAATTCGATTCGCTCAGTTCCCCGCCTTGTTTCAATTCATTGAAATTATAGTATTCCACTTGTTGCCAATAGTGGCGAATTCTGATATCTACACCCATACGTTTGGTGAAGATGAATTCTGATTGGAGTGAATTCTCTGTGATGAGACGATCGCGGAAGCCCAAAATTATCTGATCGGAATAGGCTTCGTCCAAAATACGCACATAACCATAATCCGAGATGATAAAATCCCACTTCGTTCTAAAAACGAGGAACATCCGATCGGACAGTCGAACGCGGGGACTGATCACGAAGTTGCTCCCTTTTTGAGACGAGTGCATGAATTGTTTGTACCAAAATCGGAGATCCAATGCAAACCGTTTACTGTAGTCCGTTGAATAAAACCCACCTACACTAAAATTAGGTTTAAATCGAACCTCATTCCCAAAATTGCGGGATTCGAAATGATCAACCTCACCGAATGGATTCACATTTGCGTCTAAGCCAACAGTTAAGAAGTTTTTGAATGTCGCAACAGTCTCCAAGCCCAGACCGCCATATGAAAATAATTTCGGCTTATACAATTCTTCGTAGTAGATCTCCGCTGAAATCCACTTACGAATGAAGTACTTTCCAGCCGTAAAATCGTTCCAACGCAGAAAGGAATAGTAGTTCCTTGAATTGTTATTGTATAAAAACCCAAGATCATTAGGGTCGTATGTATCACTTACCTCATCGTAACTGAAGCCGTATCTCCATACACCGGAAACCTTTTGTAAGCCAACATTAACAGCGTGACCTAATACTGGGGTGATTTCTTCGAATAGAGAAGATACTTTCAAATCTGTATTTAACTTGAACTTCTTATTCTTAGAGAAGAGATTTATTTGACCTACACATACATTTGCATCACGATTCGGTCCTTCGCGCATCACATTCGTATTCAAAAATGAAATCCGACCATTGTTTTTCAAATTTTGTGAGAGAGCAAACACGTTGTAGTTGGTCAGTGGTTGCGTTTGCACTTGTCGCGAGCTGCCCGACGGATTAGAAATAGTAGCAAAAGATCGATTTTCGATGGCGTTGAAGACGCCAATTCCTAATCCTGAAGAAGTTCGTCCTGAAACTTTCGTTCCATTGATCAAGGAAGCTAAATCTGGATTGCTCGTCACTTCTTCGTTCAAGGAATCGTTCACGTTCGCTTGCGCGCCATCGTGATTGTACGTTCGCGCGCCAATTCTCCGTGAATAGAATACATTTCCAATGCTAAAGAGGTCGGTTCCTTCTAAGAAAAAAGGTCGGTTCTCGTCAAATTGCACTTCGAATGGTCCGAGGTTGAGCACTTGCTTGTCGGAAGTGGTTTGCCCAAAATCAGGAATGAGCGTCATGTCGAGCGTAAAGGCATCATTCAATCCATATTTCACATCCAATCCTCCCGTAACACGCTGTCGAAGCACTTGTTTCCCAAGGTTTAAATCGTAGGAATTTTCGAGATAGCCGGTTACGTAGGGTATGAACGACAATCTTAACGGCGATTTCACATTAGTGATGCCTACCAACTTTCCCGTTTGCGTAATTTCTCCGAATACTTCTGGATTTACTTCATTCCAATACGATTTTTCACGATCCCTGCGCACTTGCCGTACGAGGTTAATGTTCCATTCTTGCACCGCTTTATTTGGAAAGCGTAACGCCGAATACGGGATTTTCATTTCGAACGACCAACCGTAATCTTGTTTTTTCACTGAGCTTCGCCAAACGGCATTCCAAGTAAAGTCGGAATCGTCTGTATAGAGTAAGGCATCGAGTTCCACGCCAGCTGCGGTCACGCTGAAGCTAAAAGAATTGATGTTATTGGCATACGGGTCGATCATGATTGCAAACCAATCGGCGTTGCCCCAATCGTCACGTTGCGAGAGGGTAAAACTGACCGAATCAGGCTGATGATCGTGCATTTCACCACCAATGTAGAGTGCATCATCATCGTAATGCATCCGAATGACGGTGCGGTACTTGGACGGGATACCCGCTCTCGGGTATGCAGCGATAAAATCGCTTGCAAGTTCCGCTTTTGCCCACTGCTCTTCGTTTAGCTCACCGTCAATTTTTACCTCCTCGGAGCTACGAGAAATTGTGTAGGTTCTGTCTTGCGACCAACTGCCACTCGTTAGAAGCAGCAGAAGGCAGAGTAATAATTGATATCCGAATCGAACTTTCATCATGTTAACGGCAACAAAAATACTCAATCTACCTTGATGCAGCTAGCCAACCCTTAGTGAAACGGCAATATTGGGATGAACGGTGAAAGAAACCGATTATTGGACGGACACAATTTTGTAGCCCGCACCACGATTTACGATCACCACATTAAACGATTGTTCGCCTTTTTCGTAGCTGAGCACATAGGGAATTTCCACGGTCGTAATTCCATTGCTCACATTGGTGCTAAATCCGAACGATTTCTTGAACGATTTAAGGTACCCATTTACAGGATTGTTCGCCATTGCTTGGAGGTTTGGAATGATATCTACACTATCTAAGGGATTACATTCCACCATGGCAGCGGCTTTTTCGAAGTTACCTTTGAGTATTTCCGAGAAGAATGTATCAGCAGTTTTGGCACCTGCATCGGCGGTTCCACATTGTGTGAGGAGAAAAATTAGTCCCGCCAAGAGGACAAATGAGAGTGCGATTTTTTTCATTGCGTAGGTGTTATTGATTAAAAATAAGGAAATCAATTCAATTTTCCAACGATCATATAGATGAAAATGTGAAGATTAGCTGATGCCTGTATGGTTTGAAAACATTTTTTTTGACAAATGATTGATAAAGTAATTTAAATCATTAATTTTGCCCTCGCGTTTGAGGATAGCGATTCTCTATTAAAACGTAAAAATAGTTGAATACAAATAGCTACGGGGTGTAGCGTAGCCCGGTCATCGCGCCTGCTTTGGGAGCAGGAGGTCGCAGGTTCGAATCCTGCCACCCCGACT
>CALFOS010000020.1 GCA_937919725.1 uncultured Fluviicola sp.
GCTGATTAGCTATAAAATTGTGTTTACCGAGGGGATAGAACGAATGGATTTCGAACCACAGCAGATTTCGTTGTTCTAGTTGGGGTTGCTTAAAATGCCAGTGAAGTTGATGCCTAGAAAGGTTTTGGCGAGTTGTTTTCGAGCGTAGTTTTTTGCGTTAGGGGTAGAAGTGGCAGCTTCCTACTTTTCAGTAGGAACTATAAGGGATGACCCGACCTCGGCAGTCCGATGAAAATTAATTTCAAAGTATTTAGAAACCTGCTTGCGGACTCGTTAGGGGAACGCCTACCAACGAAGTCAATAGCGTAGCTAAAAAAGCAAAAAAAAAGTCGCACCACCGAAGCAGTGCGACTCTCTGTAACTTATAAACCATAGTGGAATTAGCGTTTTTGAATCTCTCCAGCGTCCACCAACTGACCGAAAAATTCAGTAATTGTGTCTTTCAAAGGGCGGTAGCTCATTCCAAGCTCGTTAATGCTCTTGCTGTTGTTTGCCTTCCAAGGGTAGCCAACGTTGAGTTTCACCTCCTTGCGCGTCATTCCAATCGTTGGCGCCATTAGCCATATCATAAACTTCGGCAATTTTCGCAAGGAAATCGGATAGTTTGGATATTTTTCTTTGATCATTCCTGCTAATTGTCCAAAACCTGAGTTTTCGCCTGAAACGATGTAGCGTCCACTTGCTTCAGGTCGATTTCCCGTTTCGTAATGCGCTACAGCCAAGTCGCGTACATCTACACAGCCGATATTGAACTCTGGCGCGCCCATTTTGAAATCGCCTTTTCCGATTTGTTTCATAATAGCGAAGGATTCGGAGGTTCCATGAGGATTAATTCCAGGGCCGAGAACGAACGAAGGATTGACGGTGACCAAATCCCACCGATTTTGTTCCTTCGCTATTTTCCATGCTTCCCTTTCAGCTTCTGCTTTTGAGAACGAATACGGTTGGTGATCTAGACTTGAGCTCGTGTTCCATTCAGCTTCCGATAACTCTTGATTTGGCATCGAAAGCACGTCTATTGCGTCTCCGTAAATTGCTGCGCAACTGCTTGTTAATACCACGCGCTTCACGGCTTCATTTCGGTTGGCAGATTCAAGTACATTGCGCGTTCCTTTCTTGGCTGGATCCACCAAATCTTTCTGTGGATCTTTCACTGCACGCGTAAAGGGGGATGCGGTATGGTAGACTAATTCGCAGTCTTTCATCGCTTCGTCGAATGAACCTTCGTCCATCAAATCGGCTTTGAAATACTTGATCGTGCCGGGCAATTTAGCTGCTAATTCGTCCAAGTATTTTGTTTTTTCTTTGTCGTTGGGTGTTCGAACCGCCGCGTGAACCGTGCGCCCTTCGCTCAGTAATTTTTCAACGAGTCGGCCAGCGACATAGCCTGTTGCGCCTGTAACAAGCACTGGTTTGGTTGGGTCAATCATTTATGTAATTTATTTAGTTTATATTTTTTTAAAATACACTCTAATAATGGTTTAGGATAAATATCCTTAAGTAATACTTCAGTTGCAATTCCGTCAATTATCGCTTCTACCAGTCGTGCTTCTGCGGAGGGGTTTTCGTAGTCGAGTTGCTCAAAAGCTTCTGCTAAGCTCGCGCGAAAAAGCTCCATTCCGTCCGATTCGATGGATCCGCGTTGCCATTTGAGCGTGTAGACCAATCGCCAGAAAGCGTAATCTTTTGAGTCGATCTGAAACGGGAGTTCGAGTGCTTTTTTGATGCGCGTTTTTGGATCAATTTCACCGATGATGGCATGAAAATAAGCATCTGCCTTCTCCATGCCGCTAGATAAAATGGCGTTCAACAGTCCTTCCTTGTTCTTGAAATGCCGAAAAATTAATCCTTCGGATACGCCAGCAGCGATCGCTATTTTGCTTGTAGATGTTGCGTCAACTCCGTGTTCTGCGAACAAGTTGAGGGCGGTATCGAAGATGTTTTGTTGTTTTTCTGTCATTAGAGTGATTAATCACTTACAAATATACTCAACTTATTTGAATCTGACAGACAAGAGCGGATTTACTTTTTTAACTGAATGATCTTCAGCTTATCCATGAACCACATAGCGATGAAGGTTGGATCGACCTCAAACCATCGCTGGGCGAAGTTGGGGCGTGTAGAGATGTGATGGTGATTGTTGTGAAGTGCTTCGCCCATCATGAGGATTTCAACTGGAAAAATATTGGTGGATGTGTCCGATGTTTTGTGATTTCGGTAGCCAATTTTGTGGGCAAACCAGTTGATGATTACTCCGTGAATTGGTCCCATCAAGAAATGAATAGGAAGTAGGAGCAGGAACCAGTAACTTGGGGCGAAATAGAGATAGAAGGCGAGGTAGAGTATTCCCCAAACGATGCGAGAGGGCATTCCGTGTGCAAATTTATCGAAGGATTTCCATTCGGGTAAATTCCCCAAAAAACGGTCTTCAATAACGTAGGTGCCTCTAAAAATCCCCATGTAGTAATCTTTGGTTTTGAGCATCATTTTCAAAATCGTTTTATCATTCTTGGGCGAGTGTACGTCTTTTTCGGTATCGGCAAAAGCATGGTGCATGCGGTGAAGTTTTCCATAGGTTGGTGCGCTTAGGTAGGACGATCCTTGAGTAAGCCACGTGAGCACGAAGAAAAACTTCTCCCACGCCTTCGACATAGTGAAAAGCTGATGCGCAGCATAGCGATGCTGAAAGAATGTTTGAACGAAGAGTGAGGTAAAGTGATGAATGACTATGAAAAGGATGATGGGAAGCATGCAATCAGTTTTTTTTGAAAGATAAGTCCAAAAACAACGAACGCCATCATTTTTTGAGGTCGTTCGTTCTGTTAGTTTGTATATCCGATTAGTTGTCGCCTTCCAAAATATATTGGAAAATCAAGGGTGCAACGATGGTAGCGTCGGATTCGATGATGAATTTCGGAGTGTTGATGTCCAATTTCCCCCACGTAATTTTTTCGTTCGGCACAGCGCCAGAGTACGACCCGTAACTGGTCGTGGAGTCTGAAATCTGACAGAAATAGCTCCAAAACGGCGTGTCAGTTCGTTCCATGTCCTGGTACAACATCGGCACAACACAAATTGGGAAATCTCCCGCTATTCCGCCTCCAATTTGGAAAAATCCAATTCCCTTATCTTCTGCAGCCTCTGTGTAAAAATCGGCGAGCCACATCATGTACTCGATTCCAGATTTCATCGTTGTTGCTGTCAATTCGCCCTTCAAACAGTAAGATGCGAAGATATTTCCCATCGTCGAATCTTCCCAACCTGGAACGATAATGGGTAAATTTTTCTCTGCTGCGGCGAGCATCCACGAATTTTTCGGATCGATTTCATAGTACTGTTCCAATACACCAGATCGAATCAATTGGTACATGAATTCGTGCGGAAAGAAGCGTTTCCCTTCGGTTTCTGCTTTCTTCCAAATCTTAAAAACGTGCTCTTGTAATCGGCGAAATGCTTCTTCTTCGGGAATGCAGGTATCGGTAACACGGTTCAATCCTCGCTCGAGCAAATCCCATTCTTCTTGTGGAGTTAAATCTCTATAATTCGGCACGCGTTCGTAGCTGTTGTGTGCCACAAGGTTCATCAAATCTTCTTCCAAATTGGCGCCCGTGCAAGAAATGACTTGTACTTTGTCCTTACGGATCATTTCTGCGAGAGAAATCCCTAATTCGGCTGTACTCATCGCTCCAGCGAGGGAAATGAGCATCTTTTTGTTCTCTGCGAGGTGTTTTTCGTAGCCTTTTGCTGCGTCCACTAGTGCTGCGGCGTTGAAATGGAGGTAGTGTTTATCGATGAAGTCTCTGATCGGTTGTGCCATTTTTAAAGGTGGAATTTATATGAAATAAGTTTGTAATACAGTTTTGCGGCCATGAAGTCGGGACCTGAAAAATCGGCAATGGGTGCCAATTCAACAATATCGAACCCGACAACGTTGCATTTTTTGAAGACCATTTTCATGAGGTCGAGCGTTTCGTTCCAAAGCAATCCCCCTGGTTCTGGTGTTCCTGTGGAGGGCATGATGCTTGGGTCGAATGCGTCCAAATCGATGGTGATGTACACGTTTTCTCCCAAACAATTCACCACGTCCATCATCCACGTGGCGTTATCGCGAATTTCGTAGCTCGTAAATAAGTTATCGCGGTTCAAAAACGGCAATTCTACTGTATCCATGCTGCGAATGCCAACTTGAACGAGATTTGTTGTCTTGGATGCCGCGTGCAAGGCGCATGCGTGATTGCAAGCTGACCCATCGTATTCTGGGCGAAGGTCTGAGTGCGCGTCAAGCTGAAGTACCGTTAGATCGGCGTATTTCGCTTGCATGGCTTTGATCGCTCCAATGCTCACGGAATGTTCACCTCCAAGCATGGTCACAAACTTTCCTGCGTCCAAGTATGGTTTGAAAGCTGCTTCAACGGCTTCGCACATGTGCTCTGGCGATCTGTCTTCACTGACTGCTGGAGCCATGAAAATCCCATTTTTGTATGCTTCGGAGTCGGTTTCGATATCGTAAAGCTCCATGTTCTCAGCGGCGTCAAAAATTGCTTCTGGTCCTTTGTCCGCTCCTTTACCGTAGGTACTCGTTCCGTCGTAAGGAACGGGGATCAACACAACTTTCGCGCTCGATTCCTGTGCAAATTCTTCGGGTATTCCTGCAAATGTTTTCATTAGTAGCCGAGTATTGCGAGCATTTCTTCGCTCGTTTGTTCTTTTCTAAAGAGTTCGTGCTTGATGTTCCCTTCTTCGTCGTAATCGATTAAAATTACCTTTGGAGAGGGGATGAGGCAGTGCTTGATGCCGCCATAACCCGAAATGGATTCTTGGTAGGCTCCGCAGTTGAAAAATCCGAGGTGAAGAGGACGTTCTTTTTTGAATTCTGGCAAATAGATTGCGTTGATGTGTTGCTCGGAATTGTAATAATCGTCGCTATCACATGTCAAGCCTCCTAAGAAAACACGCTCGTATTTTCCATTCCAGCGGTTAATTGGTAGCATGATGAATCGCTTGTTGATCGCCCACGTATCGGGCAAGGTGGTCATGAACGATCCATTGATCATATTCCATTGTTCTCTGTCATTCTGCCGCTTTTGGTCGAGCACAGTAAACACCATTCCACCTGATTCTGAGACGGTAAACGATCCAAATTCGGTGAAAATATCGGGATGTTTCGCTCCAACGGAGTTGGCGGATGTTTGAATTTGCAGAATGATTTCGCTAATCATGTACTGGTAATCGAATTCGAAAGCCAGTGAGTTTTTCACAGGGAAACCTCCTCCTACGTTCAAGTATTTCACGTTAGCATCTTCACGAATGAGGTCCGTGTATACGTTTGAAAACTTACGGAGTTCGTTCCAGTAGTATGCGTTGTCGCGAATTCCTGTGTTCACAAAAAAGTGCAGCATCGTGAGCTTGAATTTCTTGTGTCCTTTGATTTTCCACTTGTAAAATGGCGCTACATCCTTGTATCCAATTCCGAGTCGAGAGGTGTAGAACTCGAATTTTGGCTCTTCCTCCGAAGCAATGCGAATCCCGATTTCCATCGGAGTGTCGATAAATTCGTCCAATAATTCAAACTCTGCGAAGTTGTCGATGATGGGAATGATTTTATCAAAGCCCAAATCGATCAATTCCTTGATTTTAGCGATGTACTTCTCGGTTTTGAAGCCGTTGCAAATCACGTAGGTGTCTTCGCCCAATAATCCTTTTCGGAAGAGAGAAATCACAATGTCAATATCAAAAGCCGATGACGTTTCGATGTTCGAGTTGTGCTTGGCGCATTCTTCTAATACAAAATTGAAGTGCGAGCTTTTCGTACAATAGCAATATTGGTATTTTCCAGTATACCCGAGTTCGTTCATGGAAATTTTGAACCAATCTCTGCATTTTTCGATTTGCCGACCGATCTGCGGAAGGAAGGTAAACCGGAATGGTGTGCCGTATTCGTTGATCAACGACATCATATCGATGCCGCGAAAGAAAAGTTCGTTGTTCACTACTTCAAATTCTTCTTGAGGGAATTCGAAGGTTTGTTCAATAAGATCTTGGTATTTATTCTTCATCTCCTGCGTCCTCTGCGTCCTCTGCGTCTTCTCCAACGTCGATATCGTCGTCTGGATCCGCATCATCATTGTCATCATCATCGTCGTCATCCGCAGAAGAAAATTTCGATGCTTTGATTGTTGAAACTGGAATTAAGTAGGTGATTTCCTCCGCTTCATCGTCGAAGATTAAACCATCTGCTATTTCTCCTTGGAACGGAAAAGTTGCACGAGCTAATTCACCTTCCTGGTAGAGCGCATAAATCTCCTCCTGGGAGCTTTCTGGAAATTTACTAAATCCTTTTATTACCTTTTTCATCATTTTTTTTCACTGGCTATTTCATTGCAAATGTTCGGAAAAAAGTGAAAGTTTACATCTATTGATTGATATTAAGTAAATATTCATAATTTCGAATACAAATTTAGATAAAAACACTAATTATGGATGCAATTGACCATAAAATCCTTGAAATTCTCCAAACAGACTCGATGAAAACGGCTAAGGAGATGGCTTCGGAATTGTCATTAACAACCACTCCAATCTATGAACGCATCAAAAAGTTGGAATCAGCCGGATATGTGAAACAATATGTCGCACTTTTGAATGCAGATTTGCTCGGAAAAAATATAGTCGTTTTCATAAACATCACCATCAAAGATCATCATGCGCAAGACCGTGAAAAATTTGTGAAGCAGATGAAATCTTTGAATTCCGTAGTGGAGTTTTATCACACGTCAGGAAGCTTCGATTTCCTTGTGAAAGTGAGATTTTCGAGCATTAAGGAGTACCGAGATTTTTTGGTGAACGAGGTCGCATCGATTCACAATATTGGCGATATTGATAGTCAAATTGTGCTAGAGGAGATCAAGTATTCAACGAAAATCATTTTTTAAATTTCTTTGCATGGCTCTATTTATAGGAGTTTGACTCTCAAATAAACCGTATCTTCGCGCTCACAAATTGAATTGATATGGAAAGAGTAATTGCGAAACGAAGTAATGGCGCATGTGAATTGTGTGGATCGCAAAAAGCACTTGAAATTCTTGTTGTTGCGCCAAAAAGTGGAAACTCAATCGATGAGTGCGCTCATATTTGTGGTGTGTGTGCGCCCGATGTGAGGGGAGATGTTGAGTTGAACGCGAACCATTGGCGTTGTTTGAATGACAGTATGTGGAGCGAAGTAGATGCTGTAAAAGTCGTAGCGTGGCGAATACTGAATGCCTTAAAATCTGAAGGTTGGGCGAATGATCTTCTGGAGATGATTTACTTAGACGAGGAGACGGAATCTTGGGCAAAAGCAGGCGTTTCAATTGAAGATGCAGTAATACACGTTGACAGTAATGGTGTCCAATTAGTCGCGGGAGATTCTGTTGTACTCATCAAAGATTTGAAAGTGAAAGGCGGAGGATTTACTGCCAAACGCGGAACGGCAGTTCGTAACATCTCTCTCGTTCACGACAATGCCGAACACATAGAAGGAAAAGTGGAAGGTCAACGCATTGTGATCCTCACTCAATACGTAAAGAAATAGCTACTTAAGCTCATGAATTCGAGCATCTTCTTTTCCTTTTTGGCTGGTTTACTCGGCTACAACTACTGGTGTTTTTATACAACATATCCCGATCCGTTTATGCAAAATGGTGTAGGAATCATCAGTATTATTGCCCTATTGATCGCATTTCTCACCTTAATTCGGATGAATCGGGTATTTAAAACAGGTTACGGTCAGTCTGATCTGCTCACGAATTGGTCGATGGGTATTTTTTTCGGAATCATCTTCTCGTCTTTGTTCGTTGCGGCATGCTTTCTTTTACAGGATTTAGGTCGATTGATCATCGGAATCGTTCGCGTAATTTCTTCGGGGGAGATGAATGTACCGAATCGAGCAGAGTGGTTTGGTTACGGTGCATTGTTCATGGCGATTTCCCCGATTTTCTTGTTCATCTATGGCATGGCGAAGGGGAAATACGATTTCAAAGTGCGCGAAGTTCAACTGAAATTTCCCGACTTACCCTTAGCCTTCGACGGTTATCGCTTCGTTCAATTTTCGGACTTACACAGTGGAAATTATGACAGTTTTTCGGCCATGGAACGCGCAGTCAATCTCATTCAGGATCAAAAATCCGACCTTATTCTCTTCACCGGTGATTGGATCAATGCAAAATCCGATGAAATCATTCCATACAAAGGACTTTTCACTGCATTATCTGCTCCAGACGGGAAATTTTGCTGTTTGGGCAATCACGATTACGGTGCTCATCCTGCTTGGCGCGATTTGGAAAAGTTCAAGTACATCGGAGATGCGGTGCGCGAACATATTTCGGACATGGAATTCGAACTTCTCGACAACCGAAGCACCCTTTTGAAGCGGGGCGAAGACTCTATTCGCTTAATCGGTGTCGAAAATTGGGGGAATCCTCCATTTCCACGCAAAGGTGATTTGGCTATTGCCCTCGATTCGGTAAATTCTGATGAATTTAAAATTTTGCTTTCACACGATCCCACGCATTGGGACAAACAGACGATCGATCATCCCGAGCACATTCACCTCACGCTCGCGGGACACACACACGGTGCACAATTTGGCATCGAAACAAAGCGATTTTCGTGGTCGCCTGTGAAATGGGTTTACAAGCGCTGGGGCGGACTTTACGAGGAGAACAATCAATTCCTCTACGTTAACCGCGGACTCGGATTTATAGGTTACGCCGGGCGGATTGGGATTAAGCCAGAGATTACGGTTTTTGAATTGAAAATGGATGATTAGATTATTGGATTGTTGGATTGTTGGATTCGCATGTTGAAAGTAAATCCAACAATCCAAACGCGAAGCGTTCCAATAATCCAGAAATCTATCCCTCCAATTTCAAAATCCCACTCGTTCGCGCTCGCGTCGCCAAACACAGTTCCCGATCATTTAGCGATTTCCTATAGGAAGGAATCATTTCAGTGAGGATCTCGATCCATTCGGTGGTTTCCATGTCGGAGGGAAAGCATTTTTGAAGGAGATCGAGCATGATTTGAACTGATGTACTTGCGCCAGGTGATGCGCCGAGTAGCGCTGCGAGTGATCCGTCGTCGCTTGATACGATTTCCGTTCCGAATTGCAATTCACCGTCGCCGTCTGCATTTCGTTTGATGATTTGAACGCGTTGCCCAGCCGTTTTTAGTTCCCAATCTTTCATTTTAGCATTGGGATAGTATTGTCGAAGTAACTCAAAACGATCTTCATCCGACTGAATGACTTGTTTTACCAAGTATTTTGTGAGTTGGAAATTTTTGAACCCTGCAGTGATGAGCGGCCAAATATTATGCGACTCGATCGACAGCGGTAAGTCGAAATAGGAGCCATTTTTGAGAAATTTGGTCGAAAATCCTGCGTAAGGACCGAAAAGAAGCGTTCGTTTTCCATCGATCATACGCGTATCGAGGTGAGGGACGGACATCGGAGGCGATCCAACTTCGGCTTTTCCATATACTTTCGCTTCATGTCGATTGATCACTTCTTCGTTTGTACACGCCAAAAATTGTCCACTCACAGGAAATCCGCCGTAGCCTTGACCAATTGGCAAATCAGTTTTTTCGAGGAGAGGAATCGCTGCTCCGCCGGCTCCGATGAATACAAAATCCGTTGAAATTGTAGATTTTACGCCTTGAGCGAGTTCTTTCACTTCAATTTTCCAACGCTCGTCGAATGTGCGAAAAATATCTTCGACCTCGTGTCCCAGAAACAATTCAACATTGGGTTGATCGCACAAATATTCGATCATCGATTGCGTGAGATCACCAAAATTCACGTCTGTTCCAATCGGCATTCGCGTGGCGGCAATAGCTTGCGATGGTTTTCTGCCTTCCATCAAAAGTGGAACCCATTCCTTAATCTCAGTATGATCTTCGGAATAAAGCATATCCTCAAAAAAAGCGAATTTCGTCATTGCGGAGTGTCGTTTCTTCAGGTAATCGACGTTTTCTTTACCCCACACAAAACTCATGTGGTCGATATCGTTGATGAATGGAGTTTTGGAATGTATGTCTCCCATTTCTAGCAAATGAGCCCAAAATTGCTTTGAGACTTCGAACGCTTGCGCAATTTTTAATGCATTAGTGATGTCAATGTTACCATCTTTTTTTTCGGGTGTGTAGTTCAATTCACAAAAAGCCGAGTGCCCCGTTCCTGCGTTGTTCCATGCGTTCGAACTTTCGGCTGCCACTTGGTCGAGGCGCTCGTAGATCGAAATGCGTGCGATGGGCATCAACTTATGAAGGAAAATTCCCAAAGTTGCGCTCATTATTCCTGCACCAATGAGGGTGATATGAAAATCGTTTGGATTGGAGGGTGCTTTTTGTGACATGCACTAGGTTATTTCTTCCGTAACTCAAACAAATCCTTTCGTCGGTCTCTGAGATTTCTCACACTTCCAAACTGGTTCAACTCGCGCAGCATCGAAATGTCGACATCCGCAATTAAAATCATTTCGGTATTAGGTGTTGCTTCGGCTTTTATTCCGTTGGAAGGGAAAGAGAAATCACAGGGCGTAAAGACCATTGATTGAGCGTATTGTATGTCCATGTTGTGTACATTCGGCAAGTTCCCAACACTTCCAGCAATTGCTACGTAGCATTCGTTTTCGATCGCGCGGGCTTGTGCACAATAGCGTACACGCGAGTAGCCGTTTTGCGTGTCCGTCAAAAAGGGGACGAAGAGGATGTCCATTCCGTCGTCGGCTAAAATTCGGCTCAACTCCGGGAATTCCGAATCGTAGCAAATCAAGACGCCGATTTTTCCACAATCGGTATCGAAAGAGTGAAGTTGTGTTCCGCCTTGCATTCCCCAGATTTTCACTTCGTCAGGGGTAACGTGCAATTTTTCATAGCGTTCAGATGAACCGTCACGTCGGCACAAATATCCAACATTGTAGAGCACTCCGTCAAGAATTTCGGGCATGCTTCCTGAAATAATGTTGATGTTGCGCGTGATGGCTAATTCCGAGAATTTTTTCACTATCGCTTCTGTATGTCCCGCCAATTCACGAATCGCTTCAGCCTCCGGAAGGTGATTGTTTTCGGCCATCAATGGCGCATTGAAGAACTCTGGAAAGAGAGCAAAGTCGGAGCGGTATGCTGAAACGGCGCTGACAAAATACTCTACTTGTTGCATCAATTCGTCAATATTCTTGTAAGGACGCATTTGCCATTGAATCAGCCCAATTCGAACCACCGTTTTTTTCGTTGCGGCCTTTTTGGTTGGTTTTTCGTAATAAATATTATCCCATTCGAGCAGGACAGCGAATTCCCCAGAAGCTTTGTCGCCTTCCAAATAGCCTTTCAGAATTTTGGCTGGATGAAAATCGTTTGAAATCTGGAAATTGAGTACGGGATCGTGAATTTCTTTTCGACGCACTTTCTCGATGTATTCTTTCGGAGATAGGGTATCGCTGAATTTGTGGTAATTGGGAATACGACCTCCAAAAGCCACTCCTCGCAAATTTGATTTTTCGCACAATTCTTTTCGGTAGTCGTACAATCTGCGCCCGAGTCGAAGTCCGCGGAATTCTGGCTTGATAAAAACATCGATTCCGTAGAGCACGTCACCGTCATCGGTATGTGAGCTGAAGGTGAAATTTCCCGTAATGTCCGCGTAAGTATGGTGCTCAGTAATGGAATCGTTATCGACAATAATAGAAAGTGCACAACCTGCCAATTGTCCGTTCACCTTGATGACTACCTGACCTTCACGGAATTTACTCAGCAAGGAATCGATTTGCTCTTCTTTCCAATATGTCCCAGGCATAGTCTTGTAGGAAGCAATCATCGCGGCTTTCAATTCCTTGTAGTCCTCTGTTTCCAGATAAGTTAGTTCAATATTTTCTATTTCTTGAGCGTTCATCTGTACAGATATTTGTTAGAAATGGTATGCTGAATTAATGGGATTAATCGTCCTGCCGAGTCATGAGGCTTTCTTCGTGCGCTGCGACGCCCATGTTGAAAAGTGCATCACCTTTGTAGACGATTGGTGCGTTGTTCACACAGAAAATATATCCGTCATGTGGTGCGCGTACTTTTTTATTGAAATCGCCGTAGGGATCAGTTATAAATCCGAGTTCTTGTTTTTTGTTGACGCGGGATCCATTTTTCACCGTTACGTGGAACATACCAGAAAATGGAGCTCTCAGCCAGCTCGATTTTGAAAGCGTTACCGTTTTATATTTCGGCTCGGGGCGATCCTTCGTCATTCCAAAGTGATTCAGTACGCGAATGGTTCCTGCCACGCCGTTTCGAATGATGTCTTCTTCAAAAATACACGATTTTCCACCTTCAAACAGCAGAACAGGTTTTCCCATTTTATTCATCATTTCGCGCAAGGTTTTTCCTATTGTTTTTGAGTGAATGATGAAGGGTGAAGCGAAAATTTCCGCCAATTCCAATGCTTTTTTGTCCGAAGGTGCGCATCGAATTTGGGGCGCATTCACGCGATCTGCTCCGCCTGTATGAAAATCGATCATGTAATCGACATGCGGTGCAATGTGTGTGGTGAATTGATACGCCAGTTGACTTGCCAAGGATCCATTTTTTGTCCCCGGAAAAACGCGGTTCAAATCGCGACCATCTGGGAAATTACGTGAGATATTGAGGTATCCAAAGACGTTTAGGACTGGAATACAGATGATTGTACCGCAGTCAGGTTTGTGAAAACCTCCATTTATGAGTCGACGGATAATTTCGATACCATTTAACTCATCACCATGCACAGCGCCATTCAGAAGAATGACCGGTCCATCTTTTTTCGCACGATGCACCAAAACGGGAACAGACATCGAGTTTCTCGTGTGCAATTTTGCCACGTTGATCACAAGTTCGTAGGATTTCCCTTTTACTATTTCGGTGTTTAAAATTTTCATTACACGTTTCGTTCGATGTAGCGTATAATTTCTCTCGCAATGTCTTTACCTGTTGCTCTTTCAATTCCTTCCAAACCTGGAGATGAATTAACTTCAAGTACTAAGGGTCCGTGTTCAGATTGGAGCATGTCAACTCCAGCCACTCCTAATCCCATAGCTTTGGCAGCTTTGAGGGCAGTGTTCTGTTCTTCATCCGTTAGTTCAATAATGGTAGCTGTTCCTCCACGGTGTAGGTTTGATCGGAATTCGCCTTCTTTTCCTTGACGTTTCATCGCACCAACAATTTGTCCATCCACGATGAATGCACGAATGTCGGCTCCACCAGCTTCTTTGATAAATTCTTGCGCAATTACGCGCGCTCCAAGTCCGTTGAATGCTTCAATAACTGAAGTTGCAGCGTTTTTCGTCTCCGCCAAAACAACGCCCAACCCTTGTGTTCCTTCCAACAACTTGATGATTATTGGAGCTCCACCGACTGCTTCTACAACGTGGTCTGTATCTTTCGTATAGTTCGTGAAAACCGTTTTTGGAAGTCCAACTCCACAGCGTGCCAGAATCTGCAAACTTCTCAACTTATCACGCGAGCGAACAAGCGCTTGAGATTCTACCACCGAAAACACTTTGCGCATTTCAAACTGGCGAACCACGGCTGTTCCGTAAAATGTGATCGACGCTCCAATTCGAGGAATGATTGCGTCTACGTCATCGAGGTATTTTCCATTGTAGCGGATTCGAGGATTCTTTTTTTCAATCTCGATGTCGCATTTTAGTGGATCCACCACTATAACTTCGTGACCTTTCGCTTTCGCGGCCTCAACCAGTCGAGCAGTTGAGTACAATTTCGCGTTACGCGAGAGGATGGCAATTTTCATAAGCGTATTTCTTTAGTGTTTTCTGTTTTTATATGAAAGCATTATTTTTTGCGGATCAACAAGATACCGATTACCTAGAAATTTTCGTCCAAGGAGCACAGGGAATTTCATTCCTTTTCTTCGTGCAAGTGTAAAATCTACCAGGTGGTCTTCGTTAAAAATCCGGATGGTCGTTTTAATTGAGTAACGCAAGGTTGCAATTCCCCCTGAGTTTTTGACACTTTTAGTGGTGAAATCGTAGGTTTCGTATACCCGTTGATCAATCGGATGTGGATGCGCGGGATCGAGCGCTGTAAATCGCAAAAGCGTTCCTTCTTCGGTTTCTACTTCTTCGATAGAAGCGCAACGCAAGGAGGATGTGTAGGCACCCGTGTCAATTTTCACTCGAATGTCTTTCAA
>CALFOS010000021.1 GCA_937919725.1 uncultured Fluviicola sp.
CTGCTGGTCCAGTTGGTCCTGCTGCTCCGGTTGCTCCTGCTGCTCCTGCTGCTCCGGTTGATCCTGTTGCACCGTTCAAACCATTCGCACCTGCCGGTCCTGCTTGTCCTGTTGCACCGTTCAAACCATTTGCACCTGCTGGTCCTGTTGCACCTGTCAATCCTGTAGCACCTGCTGGTCCTGCTGGTCCTGTTGCACCATCCAATCCGTCAGCTCCTGCTGGTCCTGCTGGTCCTTGACCGTTTCCAGAAGTTTTCGCGTACAATGCATACGGAACACTCATCAATTGGCTAGTTCCCATTACACTGTAGGTAGTTCCTCCAGTAAGATCAGAAGCTGTTTCTATATAGTATGGTCCATTTGACCAATCAATAATAGCGAATGTTCCACTAAGAACTGTGCCCGACCCGATTGCAAGATTGATTAATCCGAAAGCATTTGATGTTGAAGCAAACGATTCGGAATAGACCGTAGTTCCTGTTGGCGAGCCTTGTTTAATGGTCATACGCATACCAACAGCTTGATTTGCAAGTATACTGTTTGATGCGTCACGCACCACAGCTTGATATTTAAAACCTTCTGGCGCTTGTCCAAAAGTACTGAGCGCAAGTGATAATGCGACCACTGATAATAGAAGTTTTTTCATAATTCTAGTTTTTAATAAGTTTAAATGTTTTTAAAATGTTTGCTTCGGTAGCTAATGTTAGCGAATAGCTTCCTATTGGGAGATCACTCGCGTTAATAGGAGTTAACTCAGCAGATAACAAGTTCTGAAGAACAAGTTTTCCATTGGCATCATACAAGGCATAATTGATATTTTCAAACATTTCTGCTTGAACATTTAGCACATCAGATGATGGATTTGGGAAAACTGATACTTGAAAGCTTGGGGAATGATCGTCCAAACCGACGAAATTCCAATTGGTTTGATGGAACCCCTGAGTGAGGGTGTTGGATCCATCCGTTGCAGTATTGATAATCACTTCTCCTATGGTGAAGTCGATACTTCCATTCGCATTAGAATAAGATTCTCCCTGCGAGGAAATAACTTCTTGAGCCGAAAGGCTCGCCGTAGTAAAAAGTGAGCACCAAAGTAGGGTACTTCTTTTCATAGTAGATTGATTCGTATGTAATAGTTCTATGATTATTCTATGTAATCACCTTAAAATGAAGGCAATTATTAATAAGATTTAGGTTATTCATCGAATTGTTGAAAACTAAATGTTCCATTTCTCACAAATAGGATATGAGCAATACATTTGGTGGGATAATTATGTCTTCATTGAAGTCAAGTGGAGAAAACAACAACAGGAAGACAAAAAACCTACTTCGATACTATGTACAGTATCTCATTCTCACCTAAACGATAACGTTCTTGAATTTCCTTAGAATAAAATGCATCCTTATCAAACTCTTCCACTGTGAATCCCGCTTTGCGCAACCAATCCGGATAATCAAGGCCAAACAGACGCACGTGATCTTTCTGCCAAAAATGTTTTTCGCGTTCTTCTGGGCTTGTGATAGAAACATCTTCGTATGTAACTTCACGCGAAAGGTCTTGAGGTACTTGCATAATACCCCATCCCCCTGGCTTCATGACACGATATAGTTCACGCATGCATTGCAATGCGTCATCTACGTGTTCCATCACATGATTGCAAAAAATCACTTCAAATTGGTTATCTTCCAATGGTATAGAATGCAAATCAAAGTGAAGGTCTGCGATTGGTGATACCAAATCTCCCGTTAAATAATCTAAATTTTCCTGAGCTTTAAACCCTTTATGAAAGCACTGTTCCGGCGCGATGTGTAACACTTTTAAATTCTTTTCGATGAAGAAATTTGAGTGATTTTTAAGGTATAGCCACATCAATCTGTGACGTTCAAGCGTTAAATCGTATGGACAAAGTACATTTTCACGATGCGCTACATTCGATCCGTAGGACAAAAACTTTCGGAACGAGCGTTCACAAACAGGACATTCAACGTTGTTTCCTTTGTACAAAATCGGCGCAACCTTCTTGAACGGATAGCTCAAACGAATTAAAAGCGGTCGGGGAAGTTTGTTTAACAGGAATTTATAAAGCTTTTTCATGTCTTGATATGAGCGACAAAAATAAGGCGAATTTTCGTTTTTTTTGGGGACAAGTCAAAATATTCCCACTTTCGGATTGGGCAATTGGCTTTTGCGTACTTTTGTACCAATGAAATTTTGGTGCATTTTCTTGCTATTTTTCCTCTTCATGTATCCTGTGTTTGGTCAGAAGGAATCGGACTCACTGCCCTACACGCTCTACAAGGAACGCGTGGTGCTTTTTAGCGATTTGGGATTTAAGTCGGCGCCGTTCACGCTGAGAGATGATTTTGGCGAGGGCGTAGAAAAGTTGAAATTCAAACACAATTTGCGCTTAAGTATGGGCCTTGGCGTAATGTACAAATGGTTTTCGCTTCGGATTGGATTCGGACTACCAGGCACACTGCGCCCGCAAAGTAGATTTGGAAAATCACAACTGACTGACTTGGGCATCAATTTCAGTTTCAAAAAAACATATTGGGACATCGATGCTCGCGGTTACAGCGGTTACGCCATCATGGACGCCCAAAAATGGAACGATACCTTGAACGATTTGCGTCCGAACTTAATTCGACCTGACACACGTGCTGTTAGCTTTTCTACCCACGTTTGGTTTTTCAAAAATAAACACTTTAAAATGCCTGCTGTTCTAGGGAAAGTTGGACATTATAATAGAGCGGAAAGTACATGGTACTTCAAAGGCACGCTGAACTTTTTCGGGATAGGGAATGAAAACAAGCCTATCACACCTGGCGAATTGATCGATACCACCGAATCGAAATCTTACGCGCACACGCTTGCGGCCTTGGATATTGGATTTGTGCCCGGCTATGCGTATGTAGGAAGAATCGACAACTGGCAATTTTCTGCATTCGGAGGCTTGGGGGCAGTGATTCAATCAAAAATTTACACCTTCGGACAAACGACAAGCAGTTTGCTTGGATTAGCACCCCGAATCGATCTTCGTTTCATTGCTGGTTACTCGAAACCCGATTATTTTTTGTGGTTCGTGACAGATTTCGATGTGAAATCGATCCGTTTTCAAGAAATGCGCTACAATCAAACGTTCTATTCGATCAAAGTTGTGGGTGGAATTCGACTCAAAGAAAAAGAAAAGAAACCAGAAAATTAGCGTTGAATCGCCCAGCCGGCAACACAGTCGTTAAGGAATCCATACTACGTCGATGAAACGATCGAACGCGCACGCTCGAATTCGTTTGGATCAAAATCGATAGCCAATGTTTACGCGTATCGCTCCATCTAAATATACGTTTTCGAACATTGGTCGATAGTAGGAAGGATATCCACCTTCTATAACCGTTTTACTACTGTATGTCATCGCGCCCAAATTAAAACGCGACCCAATGTACGCCTTTCCAAAAAGCTTTATTTGAAACCCAGAACCACCCATGAGACTCAGGTGATTCCTTGATTGGGATATCGCGTCATAGTAATACGTAACAGATTCATAGAATGTATTGGTCAGTGCCAAATTGGTGACAAAGTAAAGATTGAAGCGATTGTCGAGTCCATTCGGGAAATATTTGTAGTTGAATTCCGCACCCAATTTCCGCACGTAACGCATTCTGAAAGGATGCAATGCGAAGCCGAGCTCAAATTGATGTTTGTTCTGATAATAAAGTGCACTTGGCGCAAAAGCAACGGTGCCGATTCCATACGTCTAACTCGAATTAACAGCAACACCAAAATGTTTGTTCGGAGGTTCCGATTCCTCCTGAGCAAAAGAGGGCAACATGAAGAGGAACGATACAATTAAAAGGAAATTTTTCATCGAGCCGAATGATGATTAGACGTCAAAATAAGACAAGATATTGATAATGAGTTGAATTCTAGGTGATTATACCAATGGACTCTCAGAAACTGGAATCAACCAACGAGAATTGAATTCTTCCAATGTTGAAACTAAGGGATTGTAAAGGTCCCAATCGGGGTGAGATCCGAGCTCGGAGAAATGAACTTGTACTTTCATGCCTTCTTTTGTGAGCAATACGTGCATTCGATCGAAGAAATCAACGTTTAATTCTTTTCCAAGCGCTTTCATGAACTGAACGGAAGTATCGATTGAACAGCCTGATGCCATCGATTGTGTTTCATCAACCGCCAACACAACGAACCAATTTTCACGCACTTCTGCTCCTCCGAATAATTTATTTCCGTGGGATGCCCACTGGGGAATGAAAAGATCCAATTCTTCACGAATAAACGATTGTTCTGACGATGTCAGTTCTCGATTGGATTTGTAGATCCAAATTTTCGATGAAGGAGAAAGATTCGTTAAACTCATAAATCTGCGGCGTTTGCGATTAACTCAGCTACATCTAATACTTCAATTTCGTTTTCCTTATTGAAGTTCTTCAGTCCGTCCGTCATCATTGTATTACAGAATGGACAACCTGTCGCAATAATATCTGCACCAGTTGCTAAAGCATCTTCGGTTCGTTCAATATTGATTTCCTTATTTCCTTTTTCGGCCTCCTTGAACATCTGAGCCCCACCCGCACCACAACACAGACCATTGGTTTTGCATCGCTTCATTTCGACCATTTCGGCGTCTAACTTTTCAATTAGCGCGCGTGGAGCATCGTAGACATCATTCGCCCGACCCAAATAACACGGATCATGGAAGGTAATTTTCTTTCCTTTGAAGGTTCCACCGCCTTTCAATGCCAATTTCCCTTGGTTGATCAACTCTTGGATCAGCTGCGTGTGGTGGATCACTTCGTAATTTCCGCCAAGTTCAGGATATTCGTTTTTGAGTGTATTGAAACAATGTGGGCACGCCGTTACGATTTTCTTTACTTCGTAACCGTCCAGGACTTGGATATTCATCATTGCTTGCATCTGAAACGTAAACTCGTTTCCAGCGCGCTTAGCAGGATCTCCAGTACAGCTTTCTTCCGTTCCGAGCACGGCAAATTGGACTTTACACTCGTTCAAAATTTTCACCAAAGCCTTCGTGATCTTCTTCGCTCGATCATCAAAACTGCCAGAACATCCCACCCAGAATAAAATTTCCGGTGACTCCCCTTTCGCCATCATTTCGGCCATTGTTGGTACGTGCAAACTCATATCTTATTCTTCAAAAACTTGAATATTAACTTCTTTATCTACCAAATGTGTGAACTTCCCGTCGTAGCGAGTTGCGCGCACCATGTGGTTGTCGATCCAATGGTAATTTCCGCCGCGGGGTTTCCCCATCAGCAATCCGTGGTACTTGAATCCGTGCTGTTTCAACCAAACTTCGGTCACTTCACGGTGTTCCTCTACTCTCGACGTGAAAAACGTAATGACATGACCATGATCATACCATTCGTTCAATGTTTTGAGTGCATCTAGAAAGGGCCAACATGTCGCCATGCGCTCAGGTTCTTCGTTGGGAATATCATCCGTTACTGTTCCGTCGATGTCAATCAAGTAATTTTTAATGTGAGCAGGAAGTATGGGCGAAATTGCTTCTCCGTCTACTTGCGCTGCAATCAATTTATTTTCTTGATTTTCCATTAGGCTTCGTCTTTCCAGTTTAATCGATCTGCTGGACTGAATTGCCACGGCGCACCATTATTTTCGATGTTCGTGAGCATTCCCGCCAATTCTGTCGGCATTTTTGATTCTTCCATCACCAAATAACGGCGCAGGTCAATGATGATAGCAAGTGGATCGATGTTGACCGGACATTCCTGCACACATGCGTTACACGAGGTACATGCCCAAATTTCTTCTTCTGTGATAAAATCGCCAAGCAGACTTTTCCCATCGTCGTAATCTTTTCCGTGCTTGCGCTGGTTGTTTCCAATTTCCTCGATGCGATCGCGTGTATCCATCATGATTTTTCGTGGCGACAATAATTTCCCAGTGATGTTCGCTGGACACGAGGCCGTACAACGTCCGCATTCCGTGCACGAGTAGCTGTCCATGAGGTTTTTCCACGTCAAATCGGTGGCATCTTTCGCGCCAAATCGTTGTGGCTCAGCAGTACCTTCGGCAGGAGTTGCATACGGATCGGCGCTTGGATCCATCATCAATTTCACTTCATTGGTCACCGATTCCATGTTCGTGAATCGACCTTTCGCTTCCAAATTCGAATAATACGTATTCGGGAAAGCGAACAAAATGTGCAAATGTTTCGAGTACGGCAAGTAGTTCAAAAATGCGAACACCATTCCGATGTGTCCCCACCAACCGACACGTTCGAGAGTGTGAAGCGTTCCATCGCTCATTCCATCAAATAAAATTGGCCCGAGAAAACTGCTGATCGAAAATCCGAAGGAGTTGTCCCCAAGGGCAGTTGCATGCGAAAGCCCACGGTTGTAAAGCACTTCATCCGCTCCATTCATTGTGAAAATGCAGGAAACGAGAATAATTTCCATGAACAAAATCATGTTGGCGTCCATTTTTGGCCAACCATTCATTTCTGCCATGTTGAGGCGCGGAAGTTTCAGTAAATTTCTTCGCGAAAGGAAAATTACGGTTGCAATCAGTGCCAAAAGCGAGAGGATTTCGATAAAGCTTACGATGAAGGTGTAAAATCCTCCAAGTGCTTCTCTAAAGACACGGTGATCTCCAGAAAGTCCATCGACCACGATTTCGATTAACTCGATTTGAGTAATCATGAAGGCAGCATAAATTGCCAAGTGAAGAAGCGCAGGAATTGGTCGAGTGAACATCTTTTTCTGTCCGAGCGCAACCAGCATCATTGTTTTCCAACGATCACTTTTTTTATCCGAACGATCCAAATCGCGACCCAAACGAATGTTTGATCGAATTTTCAACATATTCCAGGCAAAGAATCCGAATCCTGCCAGAGAAATTATCGCAAACACTGCAATAGATACCATGAATCAATAAATTAGTTTCCTTTACGCTCGTCTACCACCTTTTTCAAATCCTTTTCTTCTTCAGGAGTGAAGTCTGCGCCTTTTACTTTTCCACCGATAACGGAGAAATGAATATAGCGTTCTGGGTGTAATTTTAAGTCTTTCAGGAGTACTTGGAGATCAGAATTTGTTTCAACGAGTTCGTTGTACAACTTTTCATCGTTCACCAATTTGGCGAGCGTTCCATTCCCATTTGTAGCAGCATCAAGCACGGCATTCACCGATTTGAGCGTTTTTTGAGCATCTTCCATCACACTTTTGAAATCCGCAGTCACCATTTGATCGGTCACTCTTTCCACGTTTCCAAGAATGTGTTTAACTTGATCGTCGCTTTCTTTCAATGTTTCCGTGATCGATTGTACGTTGCTCATGATCCGCGATATTTTTACACGTTCATCGCCCACTAGGTCCTGAATTTGCGTGGCAGCTTCACCAAACTTTCTGATCGCGATTTGCACCTCTTTCATACTCGATTCAATTTCTGATGTGGCGGTATTGTCCCAAAAGGCCGAAAATCCCTTCACCATTTTATCCACCGAAGCGAGCATAACTTGTAACTGCTGAGTAATTGGATCAGCATACGCTTGCACTTGAGACATAATATCCACTGAAACGATTCCTTGAATGGAGCTTCCCGGCTTGTAATATCCTTTCGAGAGATCTTGACTTACCGTGACCAATATTCCTTTGGAAAAGAGGTCTATTCCTCCAGCTTCAAGAGTCGATCCTTTTGGCAATTTAAAATTTTCGTGCTGAATATTGAACTTCATACGTACTTTGCGGAGCGAATCGGTACCACCGATATAATCGACTTCGAGGACCTTCCCAATTTGTACACCATCCACATAGACGGATGTCGAAGCTGCTACACCACCCGAACTCGGGAAGTAGGCATAGTAGATATCGTCGCCACCAAAGAAGCTATTTCCCTTCAAAAAATTGACGCCAAATACTAATAAAGTGATCGCGGCAACCGTGATAACACCAGTAATGATTTCCTTTGAAAACTTCATGGATCTATTTTTCTGCTAAGATAATAGCTTTTTGCAAATTAATTCGCTCTCCGTTAAGAAAGGCAACAACAAAAGCATGTGCATAACCTTCTTCCCTCAGTTTTCGCTGGTAATCGGTGGCTGCACTCGCGTCATTTTCGAAGGAGCCGAGGGTATATTTGTACAAACCATCGTGCAGGTATTCGTAAACAGGGTAGCCTTTAAATTTCTTATCGGTGAGCAGAATCGGATTTGTAGCTGTCTCTACCTGCACTCTAAAAATCACAACACCTTTTTTATCCGCCGGGAGCGCAGGTTTGACTGGTGTTTTCTCAGAAGTATTTACCGGTGTCTTCACATTGTCTGTTACCACCTGCTCTTCCACTCCTTCCAGTTCATTCTTATATTTTTTGAACGCTCGAAACATCGCATTCACCATTTGTTTTTGCGTCGTAGAATCGGACAAAAACTTCTCTTCCGTAGGATTTGTTAAAAATCCCGTTTCGATGAGCACGCTCGGCATGGTCGTTTTGTAGAGCACCAAAAATCCAGCTTGTTTCACTCCTCGATCAAATCGACCAATGGATTTAAACTCGGCTTGAAGCTTGTCGGCGAAGCTAATCGAATGATCCAAAAACACACTCAATTGGATTTGTCGTGCGATAATCGCGTCGGGGGTCATCTGAAAATCGGCGTATTTTTTTCCGCCATCTGCTTCCAGGTGAATCGTCGCGTTTTCTCGTGAAGCAACTGCTTGCTGTGCGTCCGTACGGTGAAGTCCGAGAACATACGTTTCCGTTCCGTATGCAGAGGCACTTGCCGCATTTGCGTGAATACATATGAATAAATCGGCATCGTTTCTATTCGCGATTTTCGCACGCTCGTCCAATTCCACGAAAACGTCTTTGTCACGTGTGTAAATCACTTTAATGTCTGGATAATCTTTTTTAATTTGATTTCCGAGCAAAATAGCCATCGACAGACACACGGTCTTCTCGTTTGCATGCCCGCCGTTACAGCCTGGATCCTTACCTCCATGCCCAGCGTCAATCACCACAGTTTTTAGTGTTGCGAAGGATGCTTCATCGGCTTGCGCGTCCACATTGGTCCCCACACAAGTGACAATCATTGTTAAAAACACCATCAAGCGACGACTAACCTTTCTCTTTTCCATCATTTCAATGTAATTTTAATAGTTTTGCCACGTTTAATACCTTAGTTCAATTTTAAAATACGCTCAGATCGCTTAAAATGTCACTTTCAGGCGAAACAATAATTTTGCTACCTCTTTTAAGTCAACGAATTGTCGTTATCTTTTTGTTCAAGATAGCGAGCTATCCCTCAAAAAAGAATACCTAAATTCGCTCTCTTAAAAGAATTTCTGAGAAGATTTTAAATCGGAACTCAGGTTTTAAGCAGTCAACTAACAAAGTAACGAGCATTTAGTGTTCAAAAAGCGTTCCATACATCGATTTATACTCTGTACATTGTTAATAATGTCCTTTGCTAATGTTGGTTAC
>CALFOS010000022.1 GCA_937919725.1 uncultured Fluviicola sp.
GTTGGACCGAGGAGAGGGGATTCCATGGAAAGGAAATTATTCTTCATGGCTCGAGCAGAAAGGAAATCGTTTGAAAGGCGAGGAGAAAACGGAATCGAAACGACAAAAAATGCTTGCGCGTGAGTTGGAGTGGGTGCGTATGAACCCGAAAGGGCGTCATGCGAAAAACAAAGCGAGAATTGCCAACTACGATAAAATGATGTCGGAGGATATCCGCGAGAAAGAAGCGATGCTCGAAATGCCGATTCCAAATGGTCCACGTTTGGGGAACAATGTGATTGATGCTGAGCATGTTTCAAAAGCGTTCGGCGATAAATTGTTATACGGCGACTTGAATTTCAAATTGCCTCCTGCAGGAATTGTGGGAGTTATCGGGCCGAATGGTGCGGGTAAAACGACGATTTTTAAAATGATCATGGATGAATTGGAGCCAGATAGTGGTTCGTTCGCTGTGGGTGAAACAGTGAAGATTGGCTATGTCGATCAATCCCACGAAGATATTGGTCCTGAAAAAACAGTATTCGATGTCGTTTCAAACGGTTTGGAATTCGTTGAAGTGGGGGATCAGAAAATCAATTCACGTGCGTATTTGTCGAAATTCAACTTCAGTGGATCTGATCAAAACAAGAAAGTAAGTGTTCTGTCAGGAGGAGAGCGAAATCGTTTGCATTTGGCAATGACCTTGAAGACGGAAGCGAATGTTTTACTCCTTGATGAGCCAACGAATGACATCGATATCAACACACTTCGTGCGCTCGAAGAAGGAATTCAGCATTTTGCGGGCTGTGCGGTAGTAATTTCCCACGACCGTTGGTTCTTGGATCGAATTTGCACGCACATTCTAGCGTTTGAAAGCGATTCGGAAGTGTATTGGTTCGAAGGATCTTATACAGAATATGAGGAAAATCGTAAAAAGCGACTCGGCGATAGCGGACCGAAACGAATTCGTTACAAGAAGTTAGTTAAATAGAATTGGATTATTGGACGCTTCGCGTTTGGATTTTTGGACTGATGCCATAAATCGAACGATCTCGTCATCCAACAATCCAGAAATCTAAAAATCCAATTATGATAAGAAATCTCGAACCAAAAGGATTGTGGAATCATTTTGCAGATTTAAATGCAGTCCCGCGTCCATCTAAGAAAGAAGAAAGAGTCATTCAATTTATGATGGATTTCGGAAAATCTCTTGGTTTAGAGACGATTAAAGATGCGATCGGTAATGTAATCATCAAGAAAAAAGCATCGGCTGGAATGGAAGATCGGAAAACGATCATCATGCAGTCGCACTTGGACATGGTGCACCAGAAAAATTCGGATACGGTGTTCGATTTCGAGACGCAAGGAATAGAGATGATTGTTGATGGAGATTGGGTGTGCGCGAATGGAACAACGCTCGGCGCCGACAACGGAATTGGCGTGGCAACGATCATGGCAATTTTGGCTTCTTCGGATATTGCACATCCAGCAATTGAGACGATGTTCACGATTGATGAGGAAACGGGAATGACCGGCGCGATGGAGTTGGATCCGTCAAATTTTGATGGCGAAATTTTGTTGAACCTCGATACGGAAGATGATGATGAATTGTCGATCGGTTGTGCGGGTGGAATCGATTCAAATACAAGCTTGAAATATGTAGAAGTTGATCTTTTGTCGGACGCGGCGTGTTTCCAGGTGAAAATTAGTGGGTTGATGGGCGGACATTCAGGAATGGACATCGACAAAGGCAGAGGAAATGCGAACAAGTTGATGAACCGTCTGTTGAGTAAATTGATGGTGATCAAAGGGTTTCAGTTGATTTCTGTGGATGGTGGAAGTTTGAGAAATGCGATTCCGAGAGAATCTGTGGCAGTTTTCGCGATTAATCACAAATTTGAGGGAATGCTCGAGGTTGAGTTTGGCGAAATGGCGTTGTTGCTTAAAACGGAATTCGCTTCAATCGAAAAAGCGTTGGCGTTTAAGTTGAGTCCCGCGCATTCTTCAAGTAAAGCTGTTTCTCCAACAGATTTAACGAAAATCATCAATTCAATTTACGCAGTGCACAATGGCGTATTCAGAATGAGTCCAGACATTGAAGGTTTGGTGGAAACCTCGTCGAGTTTAGCGCGCGTGATTGTTGAAAATGGCGCGTTTATCACACAATCGCTTCAGCGGAGTAGTGTGGAGAGCACAAAAGATGACGTTGCCGATTCAGTTCGTGCTGCTTTCGAGGCGGTTGGTTGTGATGTTGTACAAAGTGGCGATTATCCTGGTTGGCAACCGAACAAGGATTCGGAGATTTTGAAAATTCTCAACGAGTTATACATTTCAAAATTTAAGGAAGAGCCAAAAGTGAAGGCGTGTCACGCAGGATTGGAATGTGGTATTTTACTACAGCATCTTCCGGAGGTCGATATGATTTCCTTTGGACCAAATATTCGTGCACCGCATTCGCCGGATGAAAAAGTTCAAATTTCTTCAGTTCAAAAATTCTGGGACTATTTACTCGAAGTGTTGGCGCTTATCCCGAAAAAATCGGCGTAGTGTTCGATCAACCGCACGAACTGGAACAACTTGCGAACGCACGAATGCCCTTCGGTAAATTCGAGGGAAAATTGCTGATTCATCTTCCTGAATACTATTTGGTGTGGTACCGGACGAAAGGATTTCCTGCTGGAAAGCTCGGTCGACAGTTGGAATTAATGCTCGAGATAAAAATTAATGGGCTTGAAGAGTTAATTTATCCATTGATTCGAAAGTAAAAATCATCATTTTTAATATTTTTATATACTTGAGTTACATCTGTAATAATTTTCTATATTTAATTAATAATCAATTATTTAAGTAAGTAT
>CALFOS010000023.1 GCA_937919725.1 uncultured Fluviicola sp.
GAGTCGAGAATCGGTAACGTTGAAATAACCAGGCTGCAAATGAAGATTAAGTGCGACTCCGGAAGGAATTTCCACCTCGATAATCGATCTAAATTTGATCGCGCTTTTGTCCATCGGAGATCGAGTAGATGTCCATAAAGGTTCCTCCGAGCAAAGCGGAAAGGCCGGGGAGCACTTTGAGGGTGATGTTTCCGCTAATTCCCTGACTGATAGCATGGCCGTTGAGGTTCGAATAACGAATTTCGTTCGGGTCGCTGTCGTAGTCGGCGATGATGCGGTTCGTGAAGTAGGTGTAAAATGCTGTAAAATCAACGCCAATCATCTTGTTTTTTTTCGTGATGAAGGTTTTGGAGTAATTCAAATTTGCATTGTATGATTGTTCTGGCGCGATGTTTTCGGAGATGATGACGTCGCGTGCGCCAGTGAGCGCTGCGTGATCTTCGGTGAAAATGTTGACGACCCGGTATCCCGTTCCAGCATTCAAGCGAATGATGTGGAGATTTTCGCTCATCCATTTGTAACCGATTCGGGGCGTTACGATCAATCCGTGAATGGAGTGATAATCCAAACGCGAGCCGAGGAGCAATTTGTGTCGTTTGCCGAATTTGAGCTCATCTTGTGCATAAATTCCAGGAATCCATTGAATGGAACGCATGTTTTGTGGATTCGACGAATCGCTCGTTGCGGTGGCGGGCGTGTTGTCGTCGTAGTTGATGTAGCGCACTGCCGAACCAACAATGAAATCGTGTTTTTCAAGGTGTTTGTCCCAATAAATTTGAGTAAATCCTGTGATCTGATCCGCCAAGTAAGGCACCGTTCCGTAATAACTGTTTTGCTGATGTTGGTTGAATGATCCTGTGACGAAAATCCGTTCTTTCACAGGTAATTGATACATTCCTAAGAGCTCCCAACGGATGGTGTAAATGCTTTCTCCATACAAACTGTCGCCTCCTCGGAAAGTGGAATTCCAATCCATCTCTCCACCCCAGCGATCTTCGTAGAGATAACGACCCGCAAATGTCACCAAATTGCGCGTTTTCTTTGGATTGAATTTCCATTTTTGGAAGATCGAAATTCGATTTTGGAGTGTTACGTCGGTAAATCCATCCTGATTATTGTCCTGTGGTGAGTTGTAGGTGTAGTAGTTCACGCCCGTCAATACATCGAAAATTGGACGATTGGGTTCGTACGTACTCAACACGCTTTGCTCCTTCGTGCGGTTGCCAATTCCAAATCGAACTCCAAGATCGACATTCGTTTCCAACCAACTCGTGGTAAACACATCTGCGGAAATTCGAGGCGAAGTGCTCGGCTGTTTTGTGATGATGTTAATGATTCCGCCAATCGCCTCGCTTCCATACAAAGTGGATGCTGGTCCTTTGATGATTTCGATGCGCTCGACCAAAGAATTTGGAATACCTGAAAGTCCGTAAACACTCGATAAACTGCTCACGATTGGCATTCCGTCGATTAAAAACATGGTGTATGGTCCTTCTAATCCATTAATGTGAATATCGCCGGTGTTGCAGATGTTGCAGTTGAGTTGCGGTCTCACCCCGTTTATGTTTTGCAAGGCATCAAAAACGGATGGACTTGGATTTTTCCTGAAAAATTGAGGCGAGTACACTTCGACATTCACAGTACTTTCCTTCTTCGATACTTCTTTCATGGTTCCAGAAATCACGATTTCTTCGAAAGCTTGGTATTCCGAAAGTAGCGTTACTGTGATCGTAAGATCTTTGCTCAGACCGACAGATTCCGAATACGGTTTGAAGCCGATTGCTGTGATATAAAGTTCGTGCGTTCGAGATGGAAGATCGATCATCGTGCAAGTGCCGCTTTCGTTCGTTTCTGCAAAACGATTGATGCTTTTGATCATCACTTTTCCATAGGGAACATCCTCTCCGTCGATGGTTTTTAAATGAACCGTGAGCTTATTTTGCCCAAAAAGACAGATGGTGAAAAGAAAAAATGCAACTAAAAGCCCGTATTTCATATATATGTTTCGTGATGCAAAACTATAAAAGTTAGATTAGTCTAACAATTTTTATACTGATTTTTAATTAGTTTTGTTTCTATGTTGTCGTTCACAGAAGAGAATTATCTGAAGGCATTAGTCGAATTGACAGTCTTTGAAGCTGAATCCGAGGAGGTTGGTGTGAACCGACTTGCGCACTGTTTGGACGTGAAACCAGCTACTGTGAGCGACATGGTGCGAAAGTTGAAAGACAAGGAACTGGTTCATTATGAGAAGTACGGGAAAATTTCTCTCACTTCGGAAGGAAGATTCAAAGGGATGATGGTGATTCGTCGGCACCGATTGTGGGAAACATTTTTGTCGAGCAAACTGGATTTCTCATGGGATGAAGTGCACGAAATCGCAGAAGAATTGGAACATGTACATTCCGAAAAATTGATCAATCGCTTGGATGAGTTCTTGGACTTCCCCGAATTCGATCCACACGGAGATGCAATTCCTAACAAACTGGGCGAAATTTTACTTCCATCCCGAAAAACGCTTGCTGAAGTGGAAGTTGGAAAATCTTGCCGAATCATTGCGGTTCGCGATCAAGTGGAAGTGCTACAATACATGGACCGCATCGAGTTATGCATTAATCAAGAGGTGACGATTGCTCACCGCGAGGAATTCGATGGACTTACGACGATTACCCACGGTAATCAATCGAGCGTTGTATCGCCAAAGTTGACAGAGAACATATTCGTTGTGTGCTCAGTTTGCTCCAAAGCGAAGTGCACTTGCGACGTTTAATTCCAGGAAGTTTCTAATTTTTCACCAAAATCTTCACACGAGTATCACCATCTTCCGCTGCTAGTTGCACGATATAATTTCCGCTCAATTCTTTCGTGAGATCCAATTTTGTTGATCCAGTGAACTCTCCGGACCGAAC